>JAVEDA010000218.1 GCA_030841195.1 Actinomycetota bacterium
AACGAGTCGGTGTCGGACGTGTTCGGCTCGCTGGTCAAGCAATGGGTGCTCGGTCAGGAGGCGACCGACGCAGACTGGCTGATCGGGGCGGGGCTGTTCACCGAGGCGGTGCAGGGCGTGGCGCTCCGGTCGATGCGCGCACCCGGCACGGCGTACGACGACGACGTCCTCGGTCGCGACCCGCAGCCCGACCACCTGCGCGACTACGTCGAGACGTCGGACGACAACGGCGGCGTGCACATCAACTCGGGCATCCCGAACCACGCCTTCTACCTGGCCGCGACCTCCGTCGGCGGAGCGGCTTGGGAGGTCGCCGGGCGGGTCTGGTACGACACCCTGGTGACCGGCGGGCTGAAGCCGGACGCCGACTTCGCGACCTTCGCGGCCGCGACCGTTCAGGCCGCCCAGGCCCGGTTCGGGACCGCCGAGGTGCTGGCCGTCCGGTCGGCCTGGGATGCTGTCGGGGTCACGGGCTAGAGACGGGAGACAGGTGGCCAAGATCGAGATGGTCCGCAGCGGTGGTGTCGCGGGCCGGCGGGTGCGTGCATCGGTGGACACCGACACCGATCCCGACGGCGACTGGTACGCCGGTCAGCTGGCCGTGCTGGACCTGCCGGCGCTGGCGGCCGCGGCACCGGCCGAGCCCAGCCCCGACCGCTACCAGTACGTCCTGTCGGTCCAGGCCGACGACGGCTCGAGCCACCGGCTGGAGCTCGGCGAGGCCGGCCTGCCAGACGCCCTCCGCCCGCTGGTCACCCAGCTCGAGTCGCGGGCCCGGGCGCACTGACGGGTGCGGGTCAGCGCGGCGCGGTGAGACCCGCCTCGGCCTGACGCTCGTCGATCCAGTCGTCGATGGTCGCCCACCAGGCGAACAGCCAGTCGATCCGCTCCTCCTCGCCGGTCGGCACCTCGGCTGCTGGGACGATCCACCAGCGCATCTGGATCTCGCGGTCCATCGGCAGCTCGCGCCAGACGTCGAGCACGGTGACCATGTGCTCGACCCCGGTGTGCGCCACGAACACGACGTCGGCGTCGCGGGCCTGGGTGAGCGCCGCGATCACGCCGCCGGGCTTGGGAGCCATCACGTGCTTGAGCCGCTCGGCCTTCTGCGCCTCGTCGATGTGGCCCCTCCTTCGCAGCCGCTCGATCGCCCGCTTGCGACGGTGCTCGGTGACGTTGCCGCCCTCCGGGAAGATGACGAACGCGTCGTTCGCGTCCAGGTTGCGGCTGAGCTCGCCGACCTGCTCCACCACCCGGGCGCCGTCCCGGCCCGGGTCGGGCCTGATGAACCTGTTCGGCAGTCGGTTCAGCAGCACGTCGATCGCGGGGTCCCACTGCAGGGTGTCCTTGAGCACGATCCGCGGCTCCCGCGCGTACCAGTTCAGCAGCGCGTGCACGACGAGGAAGGAGTCGCCCGGACCCGCGTGCCGGCTCAGGATCAGCAGCGGCCGACCGTCGTACGACGTGGGCGGCGGCCCCTCGACCTCGACCCGCACGTGCAGCACCCGCTGGCACTCCCAGAACAGGATCTGCAGGAACCACTGCACCAGCACGTAGTGCGCCCGCTGGAAGCGCGGCGACCTGATCCGCCAGCCGAAGCCGCTCCCCACCCAGAGCCCGAACAGCGCGACCAGCGCCACCGACTCGAGCAGCAGGTACAGCAGGACCATCCAGAGCAGCCGCAGCGCCCGCCACCGGCCGGGCAGGATCGTCGCGAGGGCCACCCCGACGAGCAGCAGCACGGGCAGCCCGGTCACAGCCGCGACCGTGAGCAGCAGCATCGCCGGCGCCAGCACCAGCCGGCGGACGAGCACGGGCGGCAGCATCAGCGGGTCCGCTCGGGGGCGGTCGCAAGGTAGTCCGCGGTCGCCCGGTGGGCGGCCGCGATCCGTCGCTGCACCGCGCCGAAGTCGCGGTAGCGAAGCGACGACAGGTCGCCGTGCCGCGGTGGCTCGTCGGCGCCGGTCGGCAGCACGTGCACGGTTGCGTCCGGCGGCAGGGTGGCCATGTCACGGGCGAACCGGTGCCGCCGGGCGATCTCGAACGCCACCGATGCGACCTCCCACGGCTTGGTGGGCGCGACCAGCGGCCGGTCGATCCGCCCCACCTGCAGCACGTAGAGAGTCCGCGCGCCGAGGGTGAGCGCCCGCTCGATCGGGATGGAGTTGACCAGCCCGCCGTCGAGGTAGGTCTCGGCACCGATCGCTACGGGGGGCAGCACGCCGGGCACGGCACTGCTCGCCAGCACCGCCTCGACCAGCGGTCCGGTGGTGAACCAGTGCTCAGCCGCGCGCTCGATGCTCGCGGCCACGCACTGGAAGGGCACCGCCAGGTCCTCGATCAGCCCGTCGCCCAGGTGCTCGGTGAGCAGGGCTCGCAGCGGCTCGTTCGGGTGCACGTGGGTGCGTGCCCGGGCGATGTGACCCATCCGCTTGAACGGTCCGCCGGCGTACAGGCCACTACCCGCCAGCCCGAGCCAGACGCCGCGCAACGCCTCGACGGCACCGGGACTGGGGTCGGCGGCCACCGCGGCCCCGTTGATGGCGCCGACCGACGTACCCACCACGACGTCGGGCACCACCCCGGCCTCGAGCAGCGCCTGCAGCATGCCGACCTCACCCGCGCCGAGCAGCCCACCACCGCCCAGGACGAAGGCGACCTTGTGCTCCTGGGTACCCACAGGCCGATCCTCTCAGCCCGTCCCGCGGGCCATGTCCAGCAGCCGGTCGAGCACGGTCGAGTCGCTGCGCAGCCCGTCATGGCCCAGCTCGCTGGTGACCCAGCAGCGCAGGTTGCCGACCCGCTCGGCGGTCTCCACCGAGTAGGTGTGCTCGACGTACATGTCGTCGCGGTAGACCACCGCCGCCACCGGTACCTCGTTGTCGGCGAGCACGTCCCGGTCGTAGAGCATCGGCCAGGTCTCGTACGCCGCGAGCAGCTCGGCCGCCTCGCCCAGCGGGGCCAGCGCCCGGGTCCCGTGCACCAGCGCCGGGAGCACCATCTCGCCGGTCGGCAGCAGGGGGCGGGCGTCCGGGGAGAACTCCGGCAGCTCCGCGCCGACCCGCTGGGCCGACCAGCGCGACGCCTCGCCCTGGCAGTAGATGGACTCGTGCAGCAGGGCGTAGAGAGGCGCGTCCACGAACGATGTGGCCGCCTCGACACCAGCCAGGAAGTCGTCGGCCAGCTCGGCACCGGCCCACGCCGACTCGAGGCGGTAGTGCATCTTCTCCAGGCCGTCCGAGACTCCGAGCCCGAACCCGAGCGACTGCAGTCGCGGCACCGTGAGCCGGTCGCCGGAGGGCAGCCGCACGTCGCTTCCGGCCACCTGGTTGGCGATCGCATCCAGCCGCGCCGCGTCGCCGGGGTAGCGGTCGACCAGCCGGTCGTAGCGCTCCCGGACCCGGGCGTAGGTGGCCCGGTAGACGTCGTCCGGGCCGCGGTCCAGCGGCGGCAGGCCGCCGGCGACCAGGACCAGGTCCAGCCCGTGCGGCGCCAGCGAGAGATAGGTGAGAGCGACGAAGCCCCCGTAGCTCTGGCCCAGCAACGACCAGCGGGTGTCCTCGCCGAGCAGCGCCCGCCGGACCAGCTCCGCGTCGCGCACGATCGCGTCGGCCCGGAAGTGGGTCAGGTAGCTGGCCTGCTCGGCCGGCCCGCCACGGGCCAGCAGGGTCTGCCGGGTGGCGGGTGTCGAGCGGCCGGTGCCGCGCGGGTCCAGCAGCAGGACCCGGTGCTCGGTCAGCGCCCGGCCCAGCCAGCCGGACCGGTTCACCGGGCGGGTGGAGCGGTGACCCGGCCCGCCCTGCAGGAACAGCAGCCAGGGCAGCTCCTGGTCCCGCTTGCGCGGCGCGACCACCTCGCGGGCGAACAGGGTGAGCTGCTCGCCACCGGGGTCGGCGTGGTCGAGCGGCACCTCGACCTGGTGCTCGGTCAGGACCAGGCCGGGCAGCCGGTGGGTGGCGCCACGCATCCCCCGACCGTAGGCCCCACGTCTCGGGGCTGGCAGGCTGCGGCGGATGACGGTGACGGTCCGGCGAGTGACCGAGGACGACTGGGTGCTGCTGCGCACGGTCCGGCGGGAGATGCTGGCCGACACCCCGCAGGCCTACCTGGAGACGGTCGCCGACGCCGACGCGCGCACCGAGGCGGAGTGGCAGTTCCGCGCGTTGCGCGGGTCGAGCGGGCCCACGGACCTGGCCCTGGCGGCCGACGACCCGAAGCTGCCGGATCGGTGGGTGGGCTATCTCGCCTGCTTCGTCGACGCCCCGGGTCAGGGCCACGTCGTCAGCGTCTACGTGGCACCGAGCCACCGGGGCACCGGTCTGGCCGGCCAGATGATCGACGGCGTGGTCGGCTGGGCCCGCGGTGAGGCGGCGCTGGACCGGCTGCACCTGCACGTGCACGAGGACAACGCCCGGGCTCGGGCGTTCTACCGCCGCTACGGCTTCACCGAGACGGGTGGCGGCTTCCCCTATGACCTCGACCCCACCAAGACCGAGCTCGAGATGGCGCTGCTGCTTGACTGAGCACCATGCTGCCCTGGCGAGCCGACCTGGCCGGACGAGTGGAGGAAGGGGTCGTCGACTCCACGCTGCTGCGGGACAACCCGCTCGGCGACCCGCACGAGCGGCCGGTGTGGGTGTACCTGCCGCCCGGCTACGACGGGCAAGATCAGCGGTACCCGTCGGTCTACGTCATCCAGGGCTACACGGGGCATGTGGCGATGTGGGCCAACCGGATGCCGTTCCGGCAGCCGTTCCTGGAGACCGCCGACCAGGTGTTCGCCGACGGGAGCACCCCGCCCTGCGTGGTCGTGTTCGTCGACGCCTGGACCTCCTACGGCGGGTCGCAGTTCGTCGACTCGCGGGGGACCGGCCGGTACCACTCGTATCTCTGCGACGAGGTCGTGCCGTGGGTCGACGCCCGCTACCGGACCCTGGACGCTCCCGCCTCGCGCGCCATCAGCGGCAAGTCCAGCGGCGGCTTCGGCGCGATGATCACGCCGATGCTGCGCCCGGACCTGTTCGGGGCGCTGGCCACCCACGCGGGCGACACCCTGTACGAGCACTGCTACCTGCCGGACTTCGCCGACGGCGTCCGGCACCTGCGTGCGTACGACGGCGACATCTGGCGGTGGTGGGACGACTTCCACACCAGGCCGTCCTTCACCGAGGCCGAGGACGCGTCCCTCCTCACCGCCCTGGGCTGCTCGGCCGCCTTCTCCCCGGGGGACGACGGCCGTCCGGTGCTGCCGTTCGACCCGCGCACCGGCGTGCTGCGCGAGGACGAGTGGGCCCGCTGGCTGGCCTGGGACCCGGTCCGGATGATCGACCGGTACGCCGACGCGCTGCGGGGTCTCGGCGCGATCTGGATCGATGCAGGGACCCGCGACGACTACCACCTCGACCTCGGCGCGCAGGCGTTCCGGGACGGGCTCGCGCGGATCGGCGTACCGGACGACCGGGTGTTCTTCGAGCTGTTCGACGCCACCCACGCCGCGATCGACTACCGCTACCCGCTGGCCCTCGCCTGGCTGGCGAAGCGGCTGGCCCGATGACGGCTCACAGCGGCAACGGGCCGGGAGTCCCCAGCAGCAGACCACGGCCCACGGTGGCGCCGAGGGTCATCGCCTCGGCCCGCTGAGCCGCGCCGTCGACGCCGAGCGCCATCACCTCGGCGCCCACCGACAGCCCCGCCTCGAGGAACGCCGCGACGGCCGCGGAGCCCCGCCGGCCGGCCCGGGACAGGTCGATCTGGACGACGTCCGGGCGGACCAGCTCGACGGCGTGCAAAGCGTCCCGCTCGTCGGCGACGTCGGCCAGCACGATCTGCCAGCCCCAGCCGCGCATCTCGGCGACGGCCTGCTCGAGCAACCGCAGGTCTGCGAGCCCGTCGTCGTGCACCTCTGCCGCCACCGCCAGCTCCCGCCGGCCGCGGCCGACGGAGACGGCCAGCCGCGGCGGGCAGGCGCTGAGGTAGGTCTGCGGCTCCGGCGTCAGGTGCACCGTCTCGCGCACGTCGGCCAGCACAGCCCGGTCGAACACCAGGGCCCGGAAGGCCCAGTCCAACCGCTCGACCAGGCCGAGCGAGGCGGCCTCGCCCAGCAGCGCCAGGGTGTCGGCCAGCTCCGTCCCGGGCCGGCCGCGGCCGGTGGCCTTCCAGCCGACGACGGCGTCGTCGGTGAGGCGGCGGACGGGCTGGAAGTCGGGGCCCAGCTGGGCGGGATCGTTGATCAGCTCTTCGACCAGGGCCCGGGTTCGCCGGGTGCGGTCGAGCGCGCTCACGAGGCTCGGGGTCTCCACGCTCCGGGCATCGGCAGCCGAGCGGCCGACTTGAGCCCACCCGGTTCGTCCGGGGTCGGGTAACGTCCGTCCCGCAGGCGTTGCGACGAGGAGGTCCAATGACGATCGTGGTGGGCTACGTGCCCCGGGCCGAGGGTCGTGCGGCGCTGCGCCGGGCGGCCGAAGAGGCGCGGCTGCGCAAGACCAGGCTGATCGTCATCAACTCCAACCGGGGTGGCCCGCACCTCGACGACGAGGACGCGGTCGAGCACGAGCGCGAGCTCGCCGAGGTGCGGCAGCGGCTGGACGCCGAGGGCATCGAGCACGAGGTCCGCCAGCTGGTCCGCGGCCTGGACCCGGCCGAGGACCTCATCGCGGTCGCGAACGAGACCGGCGCCGACTTCATCGTGATCGGGCTGCGCCGGCGCACCCCGGTGGGCAAGCTGATCCTGGGCTCGAACGCCCAGCGCATCCTGCTCGAGGCCCCGTGCCCGGTGCTCGCCGTCAAGGCGGAGGAGTAGCACCGCCGGACCCGGCGAGAGAGGGGAGGATGCATTCATGGGCTTTCAGATCACTGGCGTGCCAGAGGCTGACGTCGTCCTTGACGAGTACCCGTTGGCCATCGTCATCGGGATGCAGCTCGACCAGCAGTACGGCATCGAGCACGCGTTTCGCGGCGGCTGGAAGATCCTCAGCCGGTTCGGCTCGCTGGACCCGGCCGCCATTGCCGCTGCCGACCCGGTCGAGTTCACGGCACTGTGTCGCACCCCTCCCGCCATCCACCGGTTCCCTGGCGCCAAGGCCACCCAGGTGCAAGAGCTCGCCCGGCTGGTGGTGTCGAGGTACGACGGCGACGTCACCCGCATCTGGACCGAGGCTAGGAACGGCGCGGAGCTGCACAAGCGGCTCACGGAGCTGCCAGGCATCGGAGACCAGACCGCGAAGATCCTGATCGCCCTGTTGGCGAAGCAGGTGGGAGTGCAGCCGACCGGATGGAGGGCGGCGGCCGGGGATTACGCCCTGAAGGGGTACCGCTCGGTGGCCGACGTGGTCGGGCCGGCGTCTCTGCTGAGGGTCCGCGAGTACAAGCAGCAGAAGAAGGCAGCAGCAAAGGCGGCAGTGGCGGGCTGACAGGCTGCAGCGGCTCGCTGACTGTGCGTAAACGGGGACCGGAGGGTCCTGCCCCAGATAGCCTCGGACGCACTCGCGCGACGTACCGAGGGGACTGACGAGTGGCTGAGCGGGGTCAGGCGGCGGAGACCGACGTCGATCTCCTGACCTCGGACACCGCCCTGCTCGAGACCCTCATCCTGCAGGCGCCGGTGGCCTTCGCCTTCTACGGCCCGGACCTGCGCTACCGCCGGATCAACCGGATGCTTGCCGACATCAACGGGCTGCCCATGGCCGACCACATCGGCCGGCGGCCGGCCGAGCTGCTGGGAGAACTCGGCGTCGCGGTCGAGGACCGGCTCCGGCAGGTGCTGCGCACCGGCGAGGTCGTCAGCGACGACGACTTCAACGCGCTGTCCCCGGTCACCGGCGAGCTGCGGCACTACCAGTCCCAGTGGTTCCCGGCCCGCGACGCCGACGGCGCCGTGTTCGGCATCGCGGTGCTGGTCTCGGACGTCACCGACCGGCGCCGGGCCGAGGTCGCCCTGCGGCGCAGCGTCGAGCGCACCGAGCTGCTCCAGCAGGCGACCGCCGCCCTCGGCGAGGCGCTGACAGTGGCCGACGTACGCCGGGTGGTGGCCCGCACGGCACCCACGGCCACCGGAGCCCGGACCGCCGAGGTGCTCATGGGGGCCGACTGGCAGCACCTGCTGGCCGCTGCTCCGGACGGCGGGACCCGGCTCGCGGTGCCCCTGGTGGTCTCCGGGGGCGCCATCGGCGCCCTCGTCCTCGACTACGACGACCACCAGCTCGAGGCCGACGACCCGTTCGTGGGTGCCCTTGCAGGCCAGTGCGCGATCGCGCTGGAGCGGGCCCGGCTCTACGAGCGGGAGCGGTCCACCGCGGTCACCCTGCAGCGCAGCCTGTTGCCGGACCGGTTGCCCGAGGTGCCCGGGCTCGAGCTGGCAGCCCGGTTCCGGGCCGGCTCGATCGACGCCGACGTGGGTGGCGACTGGTACGACGTCTTCTCCCTCCCGGACGGCCGGCTGGTGCTGGTGGTCGGCGACGTGATGGGCAAGGGTGTCCGGGCCGCTGCCGGCATGGGCCGCCTGCGCTCCGCGCTCCGGGCCCTCGCGCACGCCAACCCCCTACCGGAGGCCGTGCTCACCGGCCTGGACCGTGTGTTCACCGCCACCGAGGACGCCGACCAGATCGCCACCCTCGTCTATCTCCTGGTCAACCCGGTCGCCCGTCGGGCCGCCGTGGGGGGAGCGGGGCACCTGCCGCTGGTGCTGCGCCGGGCCGGCCAGCCGCCCGAGCTGGTGGACGCCGGCTCCGGCTCCACCCCGCTGGGCTGGCCGGAGCCCCGGGCCCAGCGCACCCTGGAGCTCGGCCCGGGCGACCTGCTGCTCGGGCTGACCGACGGGCTGGTGGAGCGCCGCGGCAGCGACCTGGACGCCGGCCTGGCGCGGCTGCTCGAGGCGGTCGGGACCGCCGACGAGACGCTGGACACGCTGGTCGAGCGGGTCGACCAGATGCTGCTGCCCGACACGCCCGGGCGGGACGACGCGACCGTGCTCGCGGTCCGATTCAGCACCTGACAGGGGTCCCGGGACGCGCCCGGATCTGCGCAGGCCTGCCGCTCCGTGTCACAATGTTGTGTTGCGACGCCACGAGCTCACCGGTCCGGGCGCCGCACCACCCCAGACACCCGCCCCGGGCTGCAGCGCGCCCGGGCGCCACGAGAGGTAGTACGTGTCGGACACGGTTCACCCGCACCCGCCCGTTTTGGTCGACGCCGAGGGCCTGACGTCCGCCGGCAGCCGGAAGACCGTGGCTGCGGCGACCGCCGCCAAGCGGGCCACGACCACCAAGAAGGTGGCCGCGCCGGCCAAGAAGGCCGCCACCAAGAAGACCGCGACTCCCGCGGCTGCCGCCAAGAAGGCGGCCGCCCCGGCGCCCGCGAAGAAGGCCGCCACCAAGAAGGCGGCGACCCCCTCGGCCGCAGCCAAGAAGGCCGTGGGCAAGGACGAGGCGACGCCCGCCGACGCCGTCGTCGACCCTGCGGCCGCTGACGAGCCTGCGGAGCCCACCGAGCCCCCGGAGGGCGAGGAGGACGCGTCGATCACCCTGTCCGACGAGGA
>JAVEDA010000285.1 GCA_030841195.1 Actinomycetota bacterium
GACGAGATGCTCGGCCGCAACATCAATGTGATGGTCCCGGAGCACCTGCGCGCCGAGCTGGCCGACACCATGACGCGGGCCGCCCACGGGGAGGCCATCACGCACTACGTCACGCAACGGCTGACCAAGGACGGCCGGGCGTTGGACATCTCGGTGACCACGTCGCCGATCCGGGGCACCGACGGGTCGATCATCGGGGTCTCGGCGCTGGGCCGCGACGTCACCGAGGCGCTGAAGGCCGCCGATGCGATGCAGGAGAGCGAGGCCCGCAAGTCGGCGATCCTCGACGGTGCCCTGGACGCGGTGATCACGATCGACCACACCGGGCGGGTCCTCGAGGCCAACCCGGCGATGACCGCGACGTTCGGCTGGACCACCGAGGAGATGGTCGGCCATGAGCTGGCCGAGCTGGTGGTGCCGGAGGAGAAACGGGCTGCGCACCGCGCCGGCATCGCCGACTACTTGCGCACGGGGTCGTCCCCTCTGCTCGGCACGCGGCTCCAGCTCACCGCCGTACGGAAGGACGGGACGCGGATCCCGGTCGAGGTGACGATCACCCGGGTCGAGCTGCCCGGCGACCCGGTCTTCACCGGCTACCTGCGGGACATGACCGCCCAGCACGCGGCGCAGGCCGAGGCGGACCGGCTGCGCGAGCGGTTGAGCCAGGCCGAGCGGCTCGACTCCCTCGGCCAGCTGGCCGGCGGGATCGCCCACGACTTCAACAACCTGCTGGCGGTGATCCTCAACTACGCGGCGCTGGCGCGGGTCGACCTGCCTGCCGGTGCGGTGCGCGACGACCTGGATGCGATCTCCGCGGCGGCCCAGCGCGCGGCGGGGTTGACCCGGCAGCTGCTCACCTTCAGCCGCGGGGACCAGGGACAGGTGGCGGTGCTCGACCCGAACGCGGTGGCCAGCGACGTCTGCACGGTTCTGCGTCGGACCCTGCCCGCCACGATCGATGTCGTGTGCAAGCTCGAGCCGGACGCGTGGCCGGTGCGGTGCGACACGGCCCGGCTGGACCAGGTCCTGATGAACCTGGCCGTCAACGCCCGCGACGCCATGCCGGACGGCGGGACCCTCACCATCGAGACCAGCAACGAGGACCTGGACGAGCTGTCCGCCAGCACCCGTGTGTCGCTGCGACCGGGCCGCTACCTCTGCCTCGCGGTGAGCGACACCGGGACCGGTATGACCCGCGAGGTCCAGGATCGTGCCTTCGACCCGTTCTTCACGACCAAGCCGCCCGGGAAGGGCACCGGCCTCGGCCTGGCCAGCGTCTACGGCATCGCCCGGCAGCTGGACGGCCAGGTGTCCATCTACTCCGAGCTGGGCCGCGGCACCACGGTCCGGCTGCACCTACCGGTGGCCGACGCCGAGGTCACGCCGACCACAGTTGTGCGGACACCGGCGCCGGCGCCGCACGGCCGCAGTGTGCTGCTCGTCGAGGACGAGGAGCTGCTCCGGCAGGCGCTGGACCGGACGCTGTCCGAGGCGGGCTTCGTGGTCTCGGCCGCCGAGAGCGCGGAGAAGGCGCTCGGCCGGCTCGACGACGGCGAGCTGCCCGACCTGCTGATCTCGGACGTGAGCCTGCCCGGCATGCCCGGCCCGGAGCTGGCCCTGCTGCTGCGCGAACGCGCACCGGACCTGCCGGTGCTGCTGATGAGCGGGTACGCCGCGCACCCGCTGCCCGACGGCCTGGTCGGCAGGGCCGCGATGATCGACAAGCCGTTCCCCACCCGCGAGCTGCTGGCCCAGATCGCCGCCCTCCTGGGCGACCCCCCGTCCGCGAAATGATCACGGTTCCGTGATCGTTGGTGGTCGACCGCGGTGAATTCGTCGCGGTAGGCATGTGTTGATCACGGTTCCGTGATCGTTTTGAGGAGGGGGTGAGCGTCCGCGAGGAGGGGGTCGAGCGGTCAGCGGTTGGTGGCCGCGCGCAGGCGGCGTTGGGCGTCGCCGCCGTAGACGTAGGCCTGCGCGTAGTCGTCCAGGATCTGGTCGTTGGCCCGGTCCAGGTGGATGGTCGGCGGCAGCACGAACCGCCGCTCGATCAGGTCGAAGTCGATCGGCTCGTCCAGGTACGCCGACCAGCCGTGCGGCTGCGGGATGAAGCCGAAGTTCTGGTTGCGCACACTGACCCGGTTGCCCGCCTCGACCAGTGCGAGCATCACCGGCGCGATGTGGCTCATCGCCGGCTCACCGCGCCGGTCGCTGGCCTCGATCACCTCGCGGTCGTCCGGCGGGACCGGACCCTGCAAGCCCTCGGTCATCCCGACATCCTCTCCGCCCTCACGGTGCCGCACACACGGGGGTCAGCCGCGCCGTCGTGTTGGTCAGCGGCCGCTGGTCCACCATCTCGAGCACGCCGCGCTCGATCAACGACTGCATCTCGTGCACGTAGACCTGCCGCAGCCCGCCCTCGCCGAACTGCGGGTTGTGCCACGCGTAGCTGACCGCAACCGGCACGTCCTCGGTCGCGCGGAACATCGTGACCTCGTCGCGATAGCTGCCGCGGTACGGGTTGACCTGCACGCCCTCGAACAGCCGCCGCGCATCGCCAGCGACATCGTCGACCACCTCGGGCGGCACCGCGAAGCCGGAGAACGGCAGGTCCCGCCCGGCCACGCTGCCCGCACCGACCACATCGCCGGACGGAAGCGTCGCGTTGAACCACCGGTCCACCCCGCCGTAGGGCGGCTCGGCCTGGAACCGCGCGGCCAGCCCGGCCGGGCTGTGCCGGCCGAGGTTCGGCGTCGACAGCCCCTCGCCGCTGAGCAGGTTGCGGGCCCGCCGCAGGTAGGTCAGCCGCTCGCCGCCCTCGCCGATCCGGTCCAGCCGCCGGAACGTGACCGCCATCGACTCGACGCCGCGCGCCGCCCGCGCGCCCTTGACGACCGCCCCCGCACCACCGGACGCCAGCGCGATCAGCAGGTCGGGCAGCAGGTGGCCGATCGCACGGCCGGGCGACTCCTGCCAGGTGTCCCAGTCGACGATCGCCTTGCCTAGCTCGACCGGGTGCTGCACGCCGTACCAGAGGCCTTCGCCGAGCGCGGTCATGTCCCGCGCCCAGCCCTCGGGGTCGACCGGCATCCGCACCGTCGACACCTGCCAGGCGAACTCCACCAGCCCGGTCGTCGCCTCCCACGCGCCGCGGCCGATCTCGGCGACGAAGTGCCCGGCCTTCTCCCACCAGTGCGGCTCGCGCGGCGCCCGCTCCCACGCGGCCGCGATGGTGCGCGACGCCGTCGACCCGGCCCGCAGCACCTGCTCGCGGGCCGCGGTCAGCAGCGCTAGGGCACGGGTGCGGTCGTCGGCACCTGGGTCGTACGCCGGGGGGCGACGCAGTGCGTC
>JAVEDA010000326.1 GCA_030841195.1 Actinomycetota bacterium
TCATCGCGCCACATCCGGCCGTCCGGTGCCGCCGTCCACACGATCTCGCCTCCGACCGACACGACCGCGCCGGTTGCCTCGGCGAGTCGGGCGGCGGCCCGGTACGGGCTCTCCGCCACCCAGCCCCGGTCCTCTTTCAGGCACTGCGCCAGCTCATCCGGGTTGGGCGTCAGGACAACCCGACCGCCGAGGTGGCGGACGCAGTTGACGTCAGCCGTGACGGCGGCCAACGCGAGCGCGTCCAGGACGACTGGCGCGTCGAGGTCCCGCACGATGGCTGCGGCGAGCATGGCCGATTCTTGGATGTCGGCGAGGCCGGGGCCGACGAGAACGCAGCCGGCTCCCTCCGCGAGCTCGTTGAGGCGCTCGGCGCCGGCCGCGGAGATGGCGCCGGTGCCGGTCTCAGGCAATCCGCGGACCATCGCCTCGGGTAGTGCCACGGCCAGGGCGGCTGCCACCGAGGAGGCGGTCGCCACTTGCAGCTTGCCGGCGCCGCAGCGAAGCGTCGCCTCCGCAGCAAGGCGGGCGCCACCGGGGGTCTCGGCGGATCCACCCACGACGAGCGTCCGGCCACGGCCCTCCTTGCCGCCATCCGCGTCCGGTAACGGCGACTCGCGCAGGAGGGTGGGTGTGACGGTGAGCGCCCCAGCCATCAGTCCTCCTCGGTCATCGGCGCGGGGCTGGCGTCCAGGTGCCCGACGTCCCCGACCGCCTGCAGCCGCATCAAGTCGGGCTGCCCGGCGTAGACGGTGACCGACGTGTTGGCGACTCCCTCGGTGCGGTCGATCTCAAGGACCTGCTGCTCGTCGAGCGCCTCCAGCACGTAGCGGAAGAGCATGAGGACCGCCTGATGGGTCACGACGAGCAGCCGCTCGCCCGCCGCCGGCCCTTTTGCCTCCAGCACCGCGCGGACCCGCCCCGCCACGTCCGCCCAGCTCTCGCCGCCCGGCGGTCGGTAGTAGAACTTCCCGAGCCGGGCCCGCCGCTCAGCCTCCTCGGGGAACTGCGCCTCGATCCCGTATCGGGTATAGCCGTCGAGCATCCCGAGGTCGCGCTCCCGAAGCCTCTCGTCCGTCTCGACCTCGATGTCCCACCCGGCAGCGTCAACCGTCAGTAGCGCCGTCTGCCTGGCCCTCTCGTACGGCGAGGACAGCAGCCGGGTCGGACGCCTGCCTGACTCGAGGCTGCGCCAAGACCGGCCAAGCGCCAGCGCTTGCTCCTTCCCGCCGGCCGACAGCGGCACATCCGGATCCCGGATGTCGAGCTCCAGCCGCTCGGCGCGGGCACCGCGCGCCGCGTCGTCGGCCACATTGCCCTCACTCTGGGCGTGCCGCACCAGCCAGAGCTCGGCCGTCGCCACATCTCCCATGCGAGCGCCGTACCCGCTCACCTCCCACTCATTCCCTGCCGCGGGGTCCCTCGCAGCGCCGGCTCGCTTGTGGCCGATCGGCGGCCCATGGGAGGAGACAAACAGGCCTGGCTGCAGGGCTCGACCCCGGACGACGACGGTGGCAGACCTCGCGGAGGCAAGCCCGTCACCCTTGGCGCGGACGACTAACCTCGAGGGCACCGGTCCCGCCGACCCAGTCGCTGCCTGGCGGTCCAGATCATGCCCGGCCACACCTCGAACCTTGACGAGCTCGTCGGCATCGCCCAGTCCGTCGAGTTCACCGGGCTCTCAGACGACTCGAGCCTCATGAGCCGCCGGCAGCCCCGGCACGTCCGATGAGGATGATGACGCGCGACCCCGAGTCAGGCGATCTTGTGGCATCAACCTGATCTGGGGGTGCTTCTCGCGCTGGCGGTCGCGTGTGTCGCCGTCGGCGCGCTGCTCTTCGTCCGGCGGCACATCCGCCGTCGGGACCGTCGCCTAGCCTGACGGCGTGCCAGTCGACGCCGCGGAACACGCCCTTCTCCTCAGCCGTCTGACCGGTCAGCGTCAGCACGTGATCAGTCAGCTGGATGGCCTCACTGACGAGCAGCTGCGCCGGCCGGTGCTGGCGTCCGGCTGGTCCTGCCTCGGACTCGTCCGGCACCTCACCCTCTCCGACGAGCGCTACTGGTTCGAGGTCGTCGTTGCCGGCGAGCCCCTCGACTTCTGGCCCGAGGGCGACAACGGCGACTGGCGGGTCGACCCGGCTGAGCCAGCCGAGGCCGTCCTGGCGGCGTACCGCACGGCGATCGGCCGCTCCGACGAGATCATCACGGCACGCCGCTTGGACGACGCGCCGGCGCAACCGGAAGAGTGGTGGGAGTCGGCCGGACTTCACTTCCCCGACCTGCGCACCGTGCTCGTGCACGTGCTGGTCGAGACTGCCACCCACGCCGGTCACCTGGACGCCGTCCGTGAACTGATCGACGGTCGCCAGTACATCGTGTTGTGAGTCACCTGGTTGGACGCTCATCGGGAGGAACTCCGAGAAGCCTGCCGATGACCTCTGGCGGTGCTGGGCGGTGCAGGAAGTAGCCCTGGCTCATCACGCAACCAAGTTGCTTGAGTCGGTCGTACTGGTCCTGGGTCTCGACTCCTTC
>JAVEDA010000329.1 GCA_030841195.1 Actinomycetota bacterium
GGCCGTGCGGCCGCGCTTGCCCTTGCCGATCTCGATCTCGGTCACGTGTGCTGCTCGCTCCTCAGCGGGAGTGGTAGTTGGGGGCCTCGACGGTCATCTGGATGTCGTGCGGGTGGCTCTCCTTGAGCCCCGCCGAGGTGATCCGGACGAACCGGCCACGCTGCTGCAGCTCGGGGATCGTGTGCGCCCCGACGTAGAACATCGACTGCGCCAGGCCGCCGATCAGCTGCTGGGCCACGGCGCGCAGCGGCCCGCGGTAGGGCACCTGGCCCTCGATGCCCTCAGGCACGATCTTGTCGTCGGAGCCGACGTCGGCCTGGAAGTAGCGGTCCTTGGAATAGGACACCTTGCCGCGAGACGCCATCGCGCCCAGCGACCCCATGCCGCGGTAGCGCTTGTACTGCTTGCCGTTGACGAAGACCAGCTCGCCCGGGCTCTCGTCGCAGCCGGCCAGCAGCGAGCCGAGCATCACCGTGTCGGCGCCGGCCACCATCGCCTTGGCGATGTCACCGGAGTACTGCAGCCCGCCGTCCCCGACGACCGGCACCCCCGCCGGCCGGCACGCCTTGGCAGCCTCGTGGATCGCGGTGATCTGCGGCACGCCGACACCAGCGACCACTCGGGTGGTGCAGATGCTGTTGTGCACGATCACGTTGTCGGCGATGAAGCTGTGGGTCGGGCAGTCGACCTCGATGTCGTAGACCGGGGCGGCGTCAGGCAGCGCCTCGCGGGAGAGAATCTTCACGCACTGCAGGTCGCCGAGGTGGCGCTTGTGGTGGCCTGTGTCCAGCCGCGACCGGTAGCTGTCGTGGCAGTTCTCGGCCACGGCATCCAGCCCGCCAACGTTGCCGGGCTCGCTGAAGACGCTGGGGAACGAGCCTCGGACCAGCAGGGTGAGCACGTTCCACAGCTCGACGAGGCGCGGCGAGGTGTTGCGGAAGCACTCCCGACCGGCGGGCTCGACATGTCCGTCACTGGCCAGCAGCCCGTCGCGCAGCCCGGTCAGGTAGTCGTCGGAACGGCAGAGATATGCGGTCGGCAGGTGCTTCTCGGTGCGCTTCCCGAACTGGCCGAGCAGCCGGGCCCACTGCAGCGAGTAGAGCCGCACGATCCAGCAGCTCTTCACCCGTTCGACAACGGGCGGTACGCCGGTCACGCGCTGGACGATCGACGCGAGCTTGTCGACCAGGTCGTCCTCGTCGGCGCCGAACGACCACGAGACACTGCCGATGTCGCTGTTCCTGACCCGGTTGAGGAACGCGTGCCCGTCACCCAGGAACGTTCCGAACAGGAAGCCGAGGTCGTACGAGTCCTTGATGTCGGTGCGGTAGCGCGCCAGCCGCGACGGCCGCACCGCGAAGTCGTGCAGGTCGATGCCGAAGTGCTCCGGCAGCTCGAAGGCGATCCGACGCGGCGTCAGCGCAACCGCCCGGTCGGCCGCACCGATCTCCTGCCAGCCCAACTTGCTCTCCCCGAACCGGGTCGGACTGGCCAGGACCCCGGCGTACCCCTTGCTCATGACAGACGCGGCGCTGCGAGACGTGAGGTCGCCGAGCCAGAACCGGTGGTCGGGGGTGACCACCGTGGCGCGCCCGGACTGAGTGTGCCGCAACGCCATCACGTCCCGCACCCCGGTGCACCAGGCCTTGACGACCGTGACCGGTGCGCCGTGCATGTTGATGACGCGGTCGCCGGCGACGACGTCCTCGATGTTCTTGTAGGTCGCGTCGGCCATCAGCACCCGGGTACCGGCGCCCAGGCAGCCCGGACCGACACCTACCTTCACTCCGTCGACCCCGGCGTCCACGAGAGCCTGCGCGCCGGCCCGGGTGGCGACGTTGCCGCCCAGCACCTGCACGTGCCGGGTCGCGGGATCCGCCTTGAGCCGCCGGACCATGTCGAGCATCAGCCGGGCCTGCCCGTTGGCGGTGTCGGGCACGATCACGTCGACGCCGGCCTCGACCAGGGCGGTCGCGCGCTCCCAGGAGTCGCCGAAGAAGCCGATCGCCGCGGCCACCCGCAGCCGGCTCTCGCCGTCCTTGGTGGCCAGCGGGTGCTTCTCGGTCTTGACGAAGTCCTTGACGGTGATCAGACCCGCCAGCCGGCCCGCGGCGTCGAGGAGCGGCAGCTTCTCGATCTTGTGCTTGGCCAGCAGGGCGGCGGCGTCCGCGGACGAGATGCCGACCGGCGCCGTCACCAGCGGCATCGAGGTCATCAGCTCGCGGACGGTGCGGCTGGCGAAGTCCTCGGCCGGCACGAACAGCAGGTCGCGATTGGTGATGATGCCGAGCAGCCGTCGGTCCCCGTCCACCACGGGGAGCCCGGAGACCCGGTAGGTGCCGCAGAGGGCGTCCAGCTCGGCCAGCGTCGCGTCCGGCGCGATGGTGACCGGGTCGTTGACCATCCCCGCCTCGGACCGCTTGACCAGGTCGACCTGGTGCGCCTGGTCCTCGATCGAGAGGTTGCGGTGCAGGACACCGATGCCGCCCTCGCGGGCCATCGCGATGGCCATCCGAGCCTCGGTCACGGTGTCCATCGCGGCCGAGAGCAGCGGCACGGCCACGCTGATCTCACGGGTGAGCCGCGAGGTGGTGTCCACCTCCGAGGGGATGACGTCCGTCTCGCCCGGCAGCAGCAGCACGTCGTCAAAGGTCAGCGCCAGCGGGGCCAGCTGTGCAGAGTCGTCGGTGTCGTCAGAGCCGCCGAGATTCGTCACAGGAGTCATGCTACCGGCGGAGGTCGGACACCCCGGCCGTCGCCGTCAGCGCGAGGCGGCCTGGCCGTGCGCCGTTCCGCCGCCGCCCGTCGAGGCCGCATCAGTCGCGGTCGCGTCCGACTGGGCGGCGCCACCGCCGTCGCCGCCGACGGCCGAGTCGGTGGGCTTGGTGTTCTGAGGCACGGCCGTGTGGGTGCCCCCGGACGCCGGGGCCTCGGTGTTCGCCGGCTCCGGCGACTTGGTGTTGTTCGGCTCGGAGGTCTTGGTGTTGTTCGGCTCCGACGTCTTGGTGTTGTTCGGCACCGCGGTGTGCGAGCCCTCGGTCCCGGACTTCTGCTGCTTCTCGCGCGCCTCGGCCCTGGCCGTGGCTCGACCCAGGGCCGCCTCGAGTGTCGCGATCCGGGCCTCGATGGCGTCGCGCTGAGCGGAGGTCAGGTCGGTCATCGAGGCCAGGTCCAGACGCAGGGCGGCCAAGGTCGCCTGGGCGCCCGCGACGTCGCCGTGGGCGATCTGGGCCCGGGTGCCGACCAGCCTGTGGTTCAGCTTCGCGACCTGGGCGGCGTGCGCCGGCAGCTCGTGGTGGTTGCCGCCGTTGACGGCCGAGACGATCCCCTTGTACGGCGAGAGCGGGTCACCCGTCACGGCTGCGGCGACCCCGCTGACGGACAAGGTGGCCCCCAGCACCACCGCGATCGTGGCGGCCCGCAGGCCGTGTCCGCGCCGCGGTTCGGCTAGGACGTCAGGCACCGCCACCAGAGCGCGGTCCGCAGGCCTGGCCGCGGGCCGCCGGTCGGCGGGCTCGACCTCGTCGAGCAGAGCCACCAGCCCGTCGTCGACCTCGGCGGCGAAAGCGCTCAGCATCGCGCTGATGGAGTCGTCGTCCAGGACCGCGGCCCGGGCGGCCAGCTGGTCGAGCAGCTCGGCGTCCCGTGCGACCTCGACGAGGTCCACGCCGCCCGCCCCACCCTGGCTGATCATGACGCCACCTCCGCGGCAGCGAGCACCCGTAGCCGGGCGAGGGCGCGGTGCTGGGCGACCCGCACGGCACCGGAGGACATGCCCAGGGCGGCCCCGGTCTCCTCGGCGGACAGCCCGACCGCCACGCGCAGCAGCAGCAGCTCGCGCTGGTGCGGCGGCAGCAGGGCGAGCAGCCGGCGAGCCGTCGCGGCCTCGCTGCTACGCACCGCGTGGTCCTCCGGCCCCAGCCCGCCGTCGGCGGTCTCCGGGAGGTCGTCGGTGGGCACCGCCGCCCGGACCGCCGCGCGCTGCGCATCGGCGACCTTGTGGGCGGCGATGCCGAAGACGAACGCCTCGAACGGGCGTCCTTCGTCCCGGTACCGCGGCAGGGCGGTCAGCACGGCGAGACAGACCTCCTGGGCAACGTCGTCGGCGGCGTGCTCGCTTCCGGGCAGCCGCCCTAGTCGTGCACGGCAGTAGCGGTGGACCACGACCCTGACGTGCGCCAGCAGCGTGTCCCGGGCCACGGTGTCACCCGCGACCGCCCGGGCTGCCAGCCCACCCATGTCGAGCGGTTCCCCGACGACCTCCGTGCTCTTGGAGATCGCCGCCGGAGGCCCAGACGTTACGGTCACGGCCTCAACGCACCAGTCCCCAGCGGAAACCCATGGCCACGGCCTGCGCGCGATCGGCTGCCCCGAGCTTGCGGAACAGCCTCCGAGCGTGGGTCTTCACGGTGTCCT
This sequence comes from Actinomycetota bacterium, assembly GCA_030841195.1. GTDB lineage: Bacteria > Actinomycetota > Actinomycetes > JACCUZ01 > JACCUZ01 > JAVEDA01. The sequence goes on from JAVEDA010000329.1 coordinate 4,417, forward strand.
CGGACAGGTAGAGCTCCTTGCCGATCTCGGAGTTGCTCCGGCCGCGGCCCATGCCGCGCAGCACCTGCAGCTCGCGCTCGGTGAGCGGCGGCAGCCCCTCGGCGTCGGGTCGGGGGCGCGGGACGTGCCGGGAGGCCACGTCGGCGAGTGCCTGGGTGACCATCGCCGTCAGCTCCTCCCGAGACGCGTCCTTGACCAGGTAGCCACGGGCACCCGAGCTCACCGCCCGCGCGACGCCGTCGACATCCTCGGCCATCGTCATCATGATGACCGCAGATCGGGGTGCGGCGCCGAGGATTCGCCGAGCTGCCTCAACTCCGCCGATCCCGGGCATCCGGACGTCGACGAGCACGAGATCCGGGCGCTCGGCGCTGAAGCGGACCAAACACTCCTCACCGGAGCCGGCGACCACGACCCGGTCGACCCCCGCAACGGTGGCCACAGCGCGGCGCAAGGCCTCCCGGGCCAGCGGCGAGTCGTCACAGACGAGCACGGTGGACATGGACGTGGGTCACCTCCCGCACCGGGTCGGTCCCGGGGCACCCCGTTCTCATCGGCAGGTACACCGTCCGGCCTAACCCCGGGCGGGGTTCAGGCCTCGAGCAGGGCCTCCACGTCGGGCCGGGCCAGCCAGGGACCGCGCAGGTCCTCCGGCAGGTCTTCGGCGATGGCGGTCACCGCCCGGCGGGCCGAGGCGAGCGCCTGGGCGCTGTCCTCGGGGTGGTCAGCGGCCAGCAAAGCGCCCAGGACGGCCCGGACCGGCCACTGCAGCGGCAGCGTGCCCAGGCTCTCGGCCAGCAGGCCGGCCCGGCGCAGGACCGCGGCCGCCTCGTCGGTGCGACCCGCCTCGAGCTGCCCCACGCCGAGGAACAGCAGTCCCTTGGCCACGTGCCGGGGGGCGCCCGAGTGCTCGGCGAGCTCGACCGCGTCGTGAGCGGCGGCCACGGCCGCCTCCGGCCGCCCGTCCAGCAGGGCCACCTCGGCCCGGACCCACCCCAGCCGGACCCGCTGGCGCCACCAGTCACCCTCGCCCCGACCCTCGGCCAGGGCGGCTGCCTCGGCCAGCCGGGCCTCGGCGGCGCCGACGTCCCCCAGACCGACCGCATCGGCTGCCAGGCCGAGCAGCGCGTCGAAGCCCGCCTCCCCGGCGCCTTCGGAGCCCTCCAAGGCCCGCTCGTCGTACCCCTGGGCGACGCTGTGCCGGCCCAGCTGGCGGTGCACGCTGGCGACGGTCGCACTGGCCAGCGCCGCGAGGACCCGGTTCTCCGCGGCCCCGTGACCGCCCACGAGGGGGTCCAGGACCTCCAGCGCACCGCCGTACCTCCCGGCGGAGGCAAGGCACACGCCCAGCAGCCACCCGGCCGCCGCGGCCTCCGCGACCAGCCCCTCGCCGGCGGCGATGTCGACGGCCCGCCGGAGCGGCTCGACCCCGGCCGCCGGCCGCCCGTGGAACGCTGCCCGTTCGCCGGCCGCGAGCAGCCCCGCGAGGTCGTCCGCCACTCCAGCTCCCTGCTCTCGCACCCAGCACGTCGGGCGCGAGGCTACCGTGCGGGGACCCGGCCGGAGACGAGCGCGACCACGGCGCCGACCGCGGACTCGAGGTCGGCGCACACCGTCACGCCGGGCCGGCCCCGCTCCGCGTCCCAGCCGGGGCCACCCAACAGCAGGACGGGCGGCGGCCGGACGGCCTGCAGCGCCTCCTCGTCCGGCAGGCGGCCCGGCCCGGCGGCGCCCTGGGACCACAGGAACACGGCGAGGGCACCGGTACGGGTCACCGCGTCGACCAGCGCCCGGGCCGGCAGCCGGGCGCCGAGCGGCCGGGTGGCGATCCGGCGCTCGGCCAGGGCCGCGGCGAGCGCGACCAGCGGCAGCCGGTGGTCCTCGGGCTCCAGCGCGGCCAGCAGCACCGGGCGGGCGTTGCGGGCCGGGCCGTCGGGGTCGGTCACCCCCCGGAGAGCCGCCTCGGCGCACTCGCTGAGCAGGTGCTCGACCTCGACCCCCGCCCCGGTGCTGCGCCATCGGTCTCCCACCCCGGCCAGCACGGGGAGGAGCACGTCGTTCCAGGTGTCGACCACACCGGACCGGGCCAGGCTGGTCCGCAGCAGCGCCGTGCAGGCGTCGCTGTCCAGGCTCATGGCGGCCCGGGCCAGGCCCCGCGCGGCCGGGCCCGCCTCCCGGGTCGCCACCACTCGTCCGCCGCCCGGCCGGGACCGGCGGCCGCGCGGCGCGGCCGCCGGCGGCTCGGGACGCAGCGGCTGGTCGGCTCCCGGCAGCTGGTCCGCCTCGGTCTCGGTCGCCGCCCGGGCCGCCTCGGCGGCGCCGACCCCTTCCAGCATCAGCCGGTGCATCAGGGTGAGCCGGGCCAGGTCCGCGGCCGTGTAGCGGCGCCGGGTGCCCGCCTGGTGCTCGCTCGGGCCCAGGCCGTAGCGCCGGTCCCAGGTCCGCAGCGTGCCGGTGGCGACCCCCAGCCGGCGGGCGACGGCCGCCACCTCGAGGGTGACCGGTGTGGACGGCTGCGAATCCGCCACCAGGCCAGTGGCCGGGCGTCGTCGGATGGGCACCGTCAGAGTGTGGCGTAGGGACGCGGCAGAAACACAGCACGCCCCCGACCGCTGGCCGGGGGCGTGCTGGCGATCTGCTGGCTGGTCAGGTCAGTGCGAGTGACCGTGCCCGCCGTGGGAGTGCCCCGCGCTCTCGGGCTCCTCCTCCTTCTTCTCCACCACGAGGGTGTCCGTGGTGAGGACCATGCTCGCGATCGACGCCGCGTTCTGCAGTGCGGACCGGGTCACCTTGACCGGGTCCAGCACGCCCTGGGCAACCAGGTCGCCGTACTCGCCGGTCGCACCGTTCCAGCCCATGCCCACGCCGCCCTCGCGGACGTGGTTGACGACCACGTAGCCCTCCTGGCCCGCGTTCTCCGCGATCCAGCGCAACGGCTCGTCCGCGGCACGGCGCACGATGTTCGCGCCGGTCTTCTCGTCGCCGGTGAGGTCGAGCGTGTCGAGGACAGCCACGGCGTGCACGAGAGCCGAGCCGCCACCGGCGACGATGCCCTCCTCGATGGCCGCCCGGGTCGCCGACACGGCGTCCTCGATCCGGTGCTTGCGCTCCTTGAGCTCGACCTCGGTGGCGGCACCGACGCCGATCACGCAGACGCCGCCGGCCAGCTTGGCCAGCCGCTCCTGCAGCTTCTCCTTGTCCCAGTCCGAGTCGGTGTTCTCGATCTCGCTGCGGATCTGGCGGACCCGGTCCTCGACCGCGTCGCGCTTGCCGCCGCCGTCGATCACCGTGGTGTCGTCCTTGGTCACCACGACCCGGCGGGCGGTTCCCAGCACCTCGAGACCGACCTGGTCGAGCTTGAGCCCGACCTCGGGGGCCACGACCTGGCCGCCGGTGAGGACCGCGAGGTCCTCCAGCATCGCCTTGCGGCGGTCGCCGAAGCCGGGTGCCTTGA
>JAVEDA010000356.1 GCA_030841195.1 Actinomycetota bacterium
CGCAGCACGTGCTTGAGCGCGTTCTGGAAGGACCAGGTGTCCTCGCCGACCTCGCGCTGGTTGACGATGCACTTCTGGTGCCGGTGGAGGAACTCGATCGGGTCCTCGACGGTCATGATGTGCTCGCTGCGGGTCCGGTTGGCCAGGTCGATCAGTGACGCGAGCGTCGTCGACTTGCCGGAGCCGGTGGGGCCGGTGACGAGCACGAAGCCACGGGGCAGCGACGCGAAGTTCGCCACCGACGGGGGCACGCCCAGGTCCTCGAGCTTGCGGATCTCGAACGGGTTGATGCGGAACGCCGCGCCGAGCGCGTCGCGCTGCCGGTAGATGTTCACCCGGAAGCGGGCCCGGCCCGGGACGCTGTAGGCGAAGTCCAGCTCGAGGTTCTCCTCGAACTTCTCCCGCTGCTTCTGGGTCAGGGCGGCGTAGAGCACCCGCTGGATGACCGGCGGGGTGAGGATCGGCTGGTCCTCCATCTGCTTCAGCTCACCGTTGAGCCGGATCGACGGGCGGGCACCCGAGGTCAGGTGGAGGTCGGACGCGCCGGTGTCCAGCACGTGCATGAGCAGGTCGTTCAGGCTGATGTCGTTCTCGTCGCCCTCGGCCTCGGTCGAGCCGCGGCTGTAGGCCGACTCCTCGGCCTCCGACTCGGCCAGCAGCGACTGCGAGCCCTCGGTGGGCACGCCGTCGGGGGCGAACGCCGCGGGGGCCGGCGGGAGCGGTGTGGCGGGCTCGAGCGGTGCCGTGGCGGGCACGACCTGCTCAGGCACGTACGCCGGGGCCAGCTCGGCCGTAGGAAGCTCGACAGGCGGCGCCACGGCGTACGCCGGTGCGGGCGTCTCGTAGGCCTGGATGGGCTCGAGGTCCGCCACCGGGACATCCGGGGCGACCGGGGCGGCTGTGTCGACTGCGGCTGGCTCGCTGGCCGGAGCCAGGTCGTAGACCGGCAGGCCACCGTCGTAGGTCGGCTCGACCGGCAGGCCGCCCAGCGGGTCGGCCTCGACCGGGGCAGCGTCGTCGGCCACGTAGGAGTAGGTCCAGCCTGCGTTCGTCGCCTCGGTGTCGGCCGTGGGCACGGGCACTGCCGCGAATCCCCCTGGCTCGTTGGGCACCGGCTGGTATCCGGACGTCTCCACCTGCTGACCCCTCTCGCATCGGCGCACCGCAGACCGCGGTCCACCCTTCTCGCGAGAGGATCGGCCGATCGGGAGGTCCCCTTGAGTCCGGCCTGCGACCTTGCCAAGTCTTGGTACTCGACCGGCAGGCCTAGACGACGACGCGGAGGATCTCGTCGAGGGAGGTGACCCCGGCGAGCACCTTGCTCAGCCCGTCCTCACGCAGGGTCTTCATCCCCTGCTCCCGGGCGACGTGCTCGATCGTGGTCGCCGACGCCTTCTCGACCGCGAGCCGCTCGATCTCCTCGGAGATGAGCATCACCTCGTGCAGGGCCAGCCGGCCCTTGTAGCCGGTCTTGGAGCAGTTCGTGCAGCCGACCGGTCGGAACAGCTCGGGCAGCGGCTTGCCGTCCTCCCACGGGAACCGGGAGGCCACCAGGGACTCCGCCGTGGGCGTGTACGGCTCCTTGCATTTGGAGCACAGGCGGCGGGCGAGCCGCTGGGCCAGCACGGCGTCCAGCGCCGACCCGACCAGGAACGGCTCGATGCCCATCTCGGTCAGCCGGCTGACGGCGGACGGCGCATCGTTGGTGTGCAGGGTCGACAGGACGAGGTGGCCGGTGAGGGCGGCCTCGACGGCGATCTGCCCGGTCTCGTGGTCACGGATCTCACCGATCAGCACGATGTCAGGGTCGGAGCGCAGGATCGACCGGAGGGCGGACGCGAAGGTCAGGCCGGCCTTGTTGTTGGTCTGCACCTGGTTGATGCCCGGGAGGCGGTACTCGACCGGGTCCTCGACCGTGATGACGTTGACCTCGGGCCGGCTGACGATGTTCAGCGTGGCGTACAGCGTGGTCGACTTTCCGGAGCCGGTCGGGCCGGTCACCAGGATCATGCCGTAGGGCTTGGTGAAGCTGCGCGAGTAGCGCTCGTAGTTGTCCTGGGAGAACCCGAGGTCGGTGAGGTCGAGACGGGCCGTCGAGTTGTCCAGGATCCGCATCACGACCTTCTCCCCCCAGACGGTGGGGAGGGTCGCGACCCGCAGGTCGATCTTGCGGCCGTTCGCGTTCACCGACAGGCGGCCGTCCTGCGGGATCCGCCGCTCGGCAATGTTGATGTCGGCCATGATCTTGAGCCGGCTGATGACGCCAGACTGGATCGCCTTGGGCGAGCGCATGACCTCGTGCAGCACACCGTCGATCCGGAAGCGCACCCTCAGGTCGTGCTCGGTCGGCTCCAGGTGGATGTCCGACGCGCGGTCCTGGATCGCCTGCGTGATCAGCAGGTTGACGTACTTGACGATCGGCGCGTCCTCGACGATCTCCTTGACCTTGGAGAGCTCGTCCTCCTCCTCCTGGGCGTCCAGGACGGCGGAGATGTCGTCGAGGTCGGAGTCGGCGCGGTAGTACCGGTCGATCGCCGCCGCGATGTCAGCCCGGGTGGCGACCACCGGCTTGACGTCCATCCCGGTCAGGGACCGGATGTCGTCGATCGCGAACACGTTCGCGGGGTCGGCCATCGCGACCAGCAGCTTGCCGTCCTCGAAGCCGATCGGCATCGCCGAGTGGCGACGGCAGACCGTGCCGGGGACCCGGCCCACGGCGGAGCCGTCCACCGCGAAGTCCGAGAGGTCGACGAACCGGAGCCCGATCTGGGTGGCCAGCGCCGCGACGAGCTGGGACTCGGTGAGGACGCCCTGCTCGATGAGCACCCGCCCGAGAGCCCGGCCGACCCGCTGCTGCTCCTCGTAGGCGGCCTCGAGCTGGGTCGGGCTGACGAGCCCGCCTTCCAGCAGGATGTCGCCCAGCTGCTTCACGCGCCGTCCCTTCACAAGCCGAAGTTGTCCCTCCTGACCATCGGGTCGGACGGGCAGTTCCTGAAGCAATTCACCAGTGGGCGACCAGCGCTGCCAACGCTCCCATCGAGCGGGACAGCGGGGTGTCCGCCGGGACGGCGATCTCGGACCCGTCGCTGAGCACGAGGGTCACCTTGACGGGCGGGTCAGGCCGGCGGTGCCGGCCGATGCGGCCTGGCAGCCCGGTGAGGACCCGGAGTCCTCGCACCACGCACCTACGCTCGGACTGCCTCGGTCTCGACCTCGTCGAGAACCGCGTACAGCAGGGCGAGCAGGACGTTCTTGACCGACTCCTTGTCGGTCGCGTCGCACTCGAGGATCGCGACGTCGGACGGGATCTGCAGCTGCTGCCGGACGCTGTCCACCAGCGCGTGGTCCTCGGCGCTGGCGCGGTTGAGCGCCACCACATAAGGGACCCGGGCCATGGTGCGGAAGGCGTCCAGGATGCCCGCGGCCTCCTGCACGGAGTCCTCGCGGGACGCGTCGACGAGCAGCAGGTAGCCGATCATCCCCTCGCCCAGGATCTCCCACATGAAGTCGAACCGGTCCTGGCCCGGCGTGCCGAACAGGTAGAGGACCAGGTCGCGGTCGATCGTGATCCGCCCGAAGTCCATCGCCACGGTGGTCTCGGCCTTGCGCTTGCGGGTGGAGTCGGTCACGCCGCGCTCGGTCGAGAGCACCGTGATCTCGCTGATGGTGCGGATCAGGGTGGTCTTGCCGGCCGCGAAGGGGCCGGTCACGACCACCTTCACCGCCTGGCCGCCGCGGCGGCGCGCTCGTCCGGTGGCCACTTAGAGTCCTCTCACGCCTGCGATGAGCCGCAGCATCAGGCTGCGGTTGACGTTGGGGTCGCGCTCGATGACCGACACCGAGTCCGGGTCGGGGGAGGTCGCAGTCGCGCCGACGACGTCGCCGAGCCCGCCCATCGAGGCGGACGGCCCGGCCTGCACGTGCACCGGACGGGCGGCCGGCGTTCCGGCGTGCTCGTCGAAGTCGGCCTGGCGCCGCGGCAGGAACGGCTCGGGACGGGGCGGCACGACGTCCTGCGGCACGTGCGCACCGCCGAGCATGACGAGACCTTCCGAGCCGGCAGACCCCGCCGTGGCGGTGGCGAGCTCGCGTTCGCCGTCCTCGTCGGACGCCGTGTCGTCGGCCAGGTCCGGCACCGAGTGCATCGGCTCTGGCGGAGTCACTGCGGCGACCTCGACTCGGGTTTCCTGGGCCGGCTCTGCCTTCGCCGCGACCGGCGCCGCCGGCTCCTCGGCCGGGGCCTCCTGGACGGGCACGAACGGCTCGCCCTCCAGCGGTGCAAGCAGCCGCTGGCGACGCAGCACCACGGTGACGTGGTCGTCGGAGTCCGCAGAGTCTTCGGCACCACCCTCGGCGCGGACCTCGAGGAGGCCACGGGTCACCAGGGCGGCCAGGGTCGAGACGACCGCGTACTGGCCGCTGCCGGTGAGGTCGACCAGCTCGGTGACCGTGCGACGGCCGTCGACCAGGGCCAGCAGCGACCACTCCTCGCGGCTGACCTGCGGGTCGGCGGGGAGCACGACCGGCATCGCGAGCACGGCCTGCGGTGACGGCACCACCTGCGAGACCGAGTCCCAGCTGGCCCGGCGCGCCTCGGCGTCGGACAGCACAGCCTCGACGGCCATCGACACGCCCACGTCGTCGGGGTTGGCCTCGTCCATGACGAAGGCGAAGTCACCGTTCTGCCAGCGGAGCAGGTCGAAGACCGCGTCGACCGACTGGTCCCCCGCCGCCACCCGCAGCAGGTCGGCGTCGACGGCGCCCTGGTCGAGCAGCGCGCGCACGACTCCGACGCCCTCGCCGGACAGCGCGACCTGGACCGCGTCGGCGAGTGCCTCGTCGGTCAGGGTGCCGCTGCCCACCAGGCGGCGCGCGAGCGGCTGCCGCGAGCTGTCCGCGGAGGCCCCGCTGATCTGACCGCCGGCGAAGAAGACGACACCGTCCGAGCCGTCGTGGGCCAGGTGCAGGCCGCCGCTCTTCTTGGAGAAGCTCAGCAGCTGGAAGACGACCGGCAGGCTGAACGCGACGAGTGAGCCCTCGAGCTTCATCTCAGCTCCAGCTCGGATGCTCGTTCGGCACCTCGGCGACGTAGTCGTAGGCCGGCGGTGGCGGAGCGACGACCTGCAGGGGTGCCGGCACCAGGGTCTCCTCGACCGGCTCGTCGTAGGCGAGCTCGATCCGCAACGCCTCGGCCACGGCGGCCGCGGCCCGGCGTACCTCGAACAGGATCAGGCCGACCTTGGCGCGCTTGGCGGCGACGGCCACCAGGACCGCCTCGTCGTCGGCCGAGATCAGGAAGACCGTGCCGTTCTCGCCCTCGATGTAGACCTGGGACAGCGTTCCGCGGCCGAGACCCTCGGCAGCACGCTCCCCCAGCGAGAGCAGGGCAGCGCTCATCGCAGCCACCCGGTCCTCGTCCATGCCCGCGGGCAGCTGGGCCGCCATCGCGAGGCCGTCGAACGAGACCACGGAGGCAGCCTCGATCTCGGGCACCTGGCCCACGAGCTCGTTCAGGATGCGGTCCAGTCGGCCGGACCTGCTGGGGCCCGCCGCGTCCTGGTCGCCGTACGCTTCGCTCATCGTCCACCTCGTGCCGCTGCCACCGGGGCTCGTGCGAGCCCGCCCGTCCCTGACCCATCGGCGGGACGGCCCGATTGCTTGAGCCGCGACCTCAGCCGCGCAGGGCCCGCTCGCCGGCAGCTCGCAGCACCCGGACCAGGTCGTCCGGACCGGCCTCGGTGCCCGTCATCAGCAGCACCTGCAGCACGGCCTGGTGCACCAGGAGATCCAGGCCGTCGACCACCGGGGCTCGGCGTGCCTGCCAGGCGGCCGCCAGCGGGCTCGGCCACGGGTCGTAGAGCACCTCGAACAGGGTCCCCACGGTGAGCGGCACCCGCGCGACCAGCCCGTCGGTCGCGCCGGCCGGGGTCGTGCTGACCACCAGCGGCGCTCCGAGCCCCTCGCCCGCCCGGGCCCACGGCTCGACCTGCAGGTCGACCCCGGTGGCGGCAGCAACCGACTGCAGGCCCGGGTGCCGGGCCGGGTCCCGGACGTAGGCCCGGACCGAGTCGGTGAGCGTCGACAGCGCCGCGAGTGCGGACCGGGCGGTCGCTCCCCCGCCGAGCACGACAGCCCGGTCCACGGGGCCAACCCCGTGCGCCGCCAGGGCCGCCGCCATCCCCGGCACGTCGGTGTTCTCCCCCACCCGCTTCCCGTCGCGCAGCAGCACGGTGTTGGCGGCACCCACCGTCTCCACCATCGGCGAGGCGGCGTCCAGCAGCGGGAGCACGGCGGCCTTGAGCGGCATGGTCAGCGACAGCCCCGCCCAGGACGGGTCCAGCCCGGCCAGGAAACCGGCCAGGCCGGGCTCGGCCACGTCGTACGCCTCGTAGGTCCAGCCGACCAGACCGAGGTGCTCGTACGCCGCCCGGTGCAGCACCGGTGAGAGGGAGTGCCCGATCGGCGACCCGAGCACGGCGGCCCGGCGCGCCGGGTCGGCCGTCACTGGTTCGACTTCAGCTCGTCCTTGAACCGCAGGAACTCCTGGTAGTCGCCGGTGAACTTCGTGGTGCCCTTCTCGGGGTCGGTGGTGACGAAGTACAGCCAGTCCCCCGGGGTCGGGTTGACGGCCGCGATCATCGCCGCCAGCCCGGGCGAGTTGATCGGCGCCGGCGGCAGGCCCGTGTGCTTGTAGGTGTTGTACGGCGAGTTCGCGCTCAGGTCCTCGTAGGTCACGATCTGCTTGTCCGCCTTGAGCGCGTAGTTGACCGTGGAGTCGAACTGCAGTGGCATCCCCTGCTCGAGCCGGTTGTAGACGACCCGGGCGACCTTCCCGAAGTCCTCGGCGTTGCGCGCCTCGGCCTCCACCAGGCTGGCGATGATGACGATCTCCTCGGGCGTCCGCTTGGTGCGCTCCACGCCCGCCTTCTCGGCGGCGGTCGCGTAGGCCGTGAACAGCTGGGTGAGGACGTCGTCGACCGTCGCGTTCGGCTGCACGTCGTAGGTGGCCGGGTAGAGGAAGCCCTCCGGGTTGTTCTTGGCGTACGCCGGGAGGCCGAGCTCGCCGGCCCGCTTCTTGATCGCCTTCTCGTAGTCCGCCAGCGGCAGCTTGGTCTCCTTGGCGAGGCGCTTCAGGGTCTCGTCCAGCCGGAGCCCCTCCGGCAGCGTGACCCGGGCCTGCACCCGGGCGGACGGGTCCAGCACGACGGCGAGCGCGTCGGCCGCGGGCATCTTGTGCTGCAGCTGGTAGAAGCCGGGCTGCAGCTTGGACGCGTCCGGGTTGGCGTATGCCGCCTCGATGAAGGCCTGGCTGCTCTTGACCACGTCCGCGGCGACCAGGGTCTTGGCGACGTCGGCGGAGGTCTGACCGGACTTCACCTCGATCAGCACGTCGCCCTGCCCGGGGCCCGGGTAGTCGGGCGCCGACGACGAGGAGAGGGCGTCCTTGAGCTTGTGCAGGCCGCCCATGGCCAGCAGGGCGCCGCCCCCGAGGACGCCGACCACCAGCAGCAGGGCGATGATCACGGCCAGCGCGCCCTTGCCGCGACTCTTCTTGCGGCGGCGCCGGCGCCGCGGGCGCGTCTCCTCGTCGGACCACACGGACAGATCGGTCATTGCTCGCCTTTCACCGTTCGCCCCGTTGGATCCACTGCCTGCACGAGCCGCCCGGGTGCGAGTCCCGACGACCGCTCGGCATCCAGCGCGCCCTGCAAGATGATGACAGCAGCGGCCTGGTCGATGACGCTACGACCTCTGCGCGTGTCTACCCCACTGGCCCGCAGGTCACGCTGGGCTCCCACCGTGGAGAATCGCTCGTCCACCAGCCTGACAGGCACCGCTACCCGACCGGCCAGCGCCCCGGCGTACGCCTCGGCGGCCGCGGCGGCCGGGCCGGCCCGCCCGGACAGCGATGTGGGCAGGCCCACCAGCACCTCGACGGCCTCACGCTCGGCCACCAGGGCGGCCAGCGCGTCCAGGTCGCCCTTGCCCCTGCTCAGGGTGCTCACCGGGGTCGCGATCAGGCCCGCGGGGTCGCAGGCCGCGACCCCGACCCGGACCGAGCCGACGTCGACGCCGACCCGGACGCCTGGTCGCATGCTCACGTGCTGCCGGTGACCCGCTGGCCAACCGTGTGCTCGACCGCCCGCAGCGCCTCGTCCACCTTGCTGGGGTCGGTGCCGCCGCCCTGGGCGACGTCGTCCTTGCCGCCGCCACCGCCACCGAGCACTCCGGCCGCCACCCGCACCAGCTCACCGGCCTTGATGCCCCACTCGCGGCCCTTCGTGTTCACCGCCACGACCACTACCGGCCGGTCGTTCGCGACCGAGACCATGGCCACCGCCGCTGGCCGCTCGCCCGGGACCCGGCCGCGGACGTCGAGGACCAGCCGGCGCAGGTCGTCGGCGCTGGTGCCGTCCGGCGCCCGGTGGGTCACGACGCCCACGCCGAAGACGTCCACCGGAGCGGCGGCCAGCTCGGCGGCGCCCGCGAGCACCTGCTGCGAGCGGATCTTCTCCAGGTCCTTCTCCACCTCGCGGAGCCTGCTGGTGAGCGCGGCGACCCGCTCCGGCAGCTCCTCGGGGCGCACCTTGAGCGCGTCGGTCAGCTGGACCACCAGCGCGTGCTCGCGGGCCAGGAACTGGTAGGCGTCGGCACCGACCAGGGCCTCGACCCGGCGCACCCCGGCCCCGATCGAGGCCTCGCCCAGGATCTTGACCAGGCCGAGCTGGCCGGAGCGCTGTGCGTGGGTGCCGCCGCAGAGCTCGCGGGCCCAGTCGCCGACCGAGACGACCCGCACCTCGTCGCCGTACTTCTCGCCGAACAGCGCCATCGCGCCCGCGGACCGGGCCTGGTCCTGGGTCATCACCTCGGCCCGCACGTCCAGGTCGGCGGCGAGCACCTCGTTGACCTCCTGCTCGACGTCAGTCATCACCGACGGGGGTACGGCCGACGGCGAGGCGAAGTCGAACCGGAACCGGCCGGGCGCGTTCTCCGAGCCGGCCTGGGTCGCCGTCTCGCCGAGGGCCTGCCGGAACGCCTTGTGCACGAGGTGGGTGGCGGTGTGCGCCCGGCTGATCGCGCGGCGCCGGGCCACATCGACCTCGCCGGTGACCGCGTCGTCGACCGTGATCTCGCCGCGGGTGACCGTGCCGCGGTGCACGATCACGCCGGGGACCGGCGTCTGGACGTCGTGCACCGCGACCTCGGCGCCGGTCCCGGACCGGATGACACCCTGGTCGGCGAGCTGGCCGCCGCCCTCCGCGTAGAACGGGGTGCGGTCGAGCACCAGCTCGACGTCGTCGCCCTCGCGGGCCGCCGGAGCGGCCGTGCCACCTACTAGCAGGCCGAGGACGCGTGACTCGCTGACCACCTCGTCGTACCCGGTGAAGGTGGTGGCGCCGCCGGCGTCCAGGACGTCCCGGTAGGCGGAGACGTCGACGTGGCCGAGCTTCTTGGCCCGGGAGTCGGCCTGGGCCCGCTCGCGCTGCTCGAGCATCAGCCGGGTGAAGCCCGCGCGGTCGACCTCGAGGCCCTGCTCCGCCGCCATCTCGAGGGTGAGGTCGATGGGGAAGCCGTAGGTGTCGTGCAGCTGGAAGGCGCGGTCGCCGGACAGGGTCGTGCCGCCCTGGCTCTTGATGGTGCGGACCGCCGTGTCCAGGATTGTGGTGCCGGCCCGCAGGGTCTGCCGGAAGGTCTCCTCCTCGGCGTACGCCAGCGAGGAGATCCGGCCGAAGCCGGTGACCAGCTCGGGGTACGACGGCGCCATCGCGTCCCGGCTGACGGGCAGCAGCTCGGGCAGTACCGGCTCGTCGACGCCCAGCAGCCGCATCGAGCGGACAACCCGCCGGAGCAGGCGGCGCAGGACGTAGCCGCGGGCCTCGTTGCCGGGGCTGACCCCGTCGCTCATGAGCATCAGGGCGCTGCGCACGTGGTCGGCGACCACCCGCAGCCGCACGTCGTCGGGGTCGTGCGGGTCGCCGGCGTGGCCGTAGCGCTTGCCGGCCAGCTCGGCGGCGCGCTCGAGGACGGGGTAGACCTCGTCGATCTCGTAGAGGTTGTCGACGCCCTGGAGCAGGTAGGCGGTCCGCTCGAGGCCCATGCCGGTGTCGATGTTCGGCTGGGGCAGCGGGCCGAGCACGTCGAAGTCGACCTTGCTGCGGACCGCGCTGAGGTTCTCCTGCATGAAGACGAGGTTCCAGATCTCCAGGAACCTGTCCTCGTCGACGACGGGGCCGCCGTCGGGACCGTGCTCAGGCCCACGGTCGATGTAGATCTCGCTGCACGGCCCGCCAGGACCCGGGACCCCCATGTGCCAGTAGTTGTCGGCCAGCCCGCGCCCCTGGATGCGCCCCTCGGGCAGCCCGGCGACCTTGCGCCAGAGCCGGGCGGCCTCCTCGTCGCCTTCGAGCACCGTGACCCAGACGCTGTCCGGGTCGAACCCGAGGAACCCGTCGGCCTGCGAGCCGGTGACCAGCTCCCAGGCCAGCTCGATGGCGCCTTCCGTGCAGTAGTCGCCGAAGGAGAAGTTGCCGTTCATCTGGAAGAACGTGCCGTGCCGGGTGGTCTTGCCGACCTCCTCGATGTCGAGGGTGCGCACGCACTT
>JAVEDA010000360.1 GCA_030841195.1 Actinomycetota bacterium
GCAGGTCGCCGCGGCCGGCGTCGTCGATGCCGCTCCGGTAGGCGGTCAGGAAGGCGGCCTGGGCTCGCGGCACCCAGTCGAGCACGGTGCCGGCGTCGACCCCCGGCGTGCGGTGCAGCACCACCCGGGCGACGTGGTCCAGCGACTGCAGCATGCCGGCGACGTCGAGCCCGGCCGGCCCGGGTGCCGTCCGCTCGGCCGGGGCGAGCACCGGGTTGCCGTCGAAGTCCGTGACGAGGTACCGGTCGCCCGCCCGCAGCACCTGGCCGACGTGCAGGTCGCCGTGCCCGGCGCCGACCGGAGTCCCCGCCGCGGCGGCCAGCGGGGCCAGCGCGGCCTGGACGCGGTCGGCGCAAGCGGCCAGGCGGGCACCCTCTGGCCCGGACACCGTGTCCAGCGCGCGCTCGACGTCGGTCAGCGCCCGGGCGTGCCAGGCGGTGACCTCCGCCGGAGTCGCGGGCCGGGTCCCGGCACCGGCCAGGCCCAGGTGCAGCTCTGCCGTCAGCCGCCCGATCGCCTGGGCCGGACCGGTGTCGTCCGCCGGCCGCACGTCACCCGCGGCCACCGCCCGGAGGTCGGCGACGGCCCACTCCCAGCCGTCGGTGGCGCCGGGCAGGTAGTCGCTGACCGTCGCGAGCAGGACCGGCTCGGAGCCCGTCCGGCGCGGGTCGTGCCACAGCAGCAGACCCCAGAGCCGTGGCATCCCGGTGAACCCGGCCGCCGTCAGCTGTGCGAGCCGGTGCGGCGCCGGGTGCGGGTCGACGGTCGGCCGGACGGTCCACTTGACCACGGCGGCGCCGCCCACGACGACCGACTCGTTGGTCTGGTCGGCGGTCACCGCCTTCTCGCCGCTGGCGGGGGCGGCGTACCGGCGTACCAGCTCGAACGAACCGATGCGCGCCGTCCCGGTGCCGAGCAGGCTCACCAGGGCTGCAGCCACCCCGTCGCCCGGGCCGGCCCGGTCGGTGCCCGACCCGGCCACGGGCACGGTGTAGAGGACGCCGGCGGCGTCGCGCACCACCAGCACCCGGCAGCCACCCGGCAGCGGCAGCCCGTCCAGGACGGCCAGCGGCGCGACCGGGGGTGTGGCGTCCTGCGCCCGGCGGGCCGGCAGCACCCTCACGGCCGGCCGGCCACCTGCTCCCGGTGCGCGTGGCCGACCGACTCGATCACCTCGGCGCCGCGGCGCAGCCCGTCGCGGGCCCGGATGCCGGTCCCCAGCGCGTCCAGCCGGGCGCGCAGCTGGTCATCGCGCAGCAGCCGGTCGATCGCGCCGTGCAGCTGCGCCTCGGTGAACTCGTAGGCGGGTAGCCGGACGCCGAGGCCGAGCTCGTCGAGGCGCTGGGCGTTGTCGTACTGGTCCCAGAACAACGGCAGCAGCACGGTCGGCTTGCCGAAGTGCAGCGCCTCGGTGGTCGTGTTGTTGCCGCCGTGGGTGATGACCAGGTCGACCAGCGGCACGATCGTCGTCTGCGGGAGGAACTCCGCGCCCCACATGGTCGGCGGCAGGTCGAGGTCGGCGTGCTGCGGCCCCATGCTCACCACGTAGCGGTGCGGAGTGCGGGCCAGCACGTCGATGAGCCGGCGCATCAGCTCGACGTCGGCACTGCCGAGCGAGCCGAGCGACAGGTAGACCAGGGCGCTGCCGGGCGGCCGGTCCAGCAGCGCGGCGGGCAGCTCCACCGGCTCCTCGACCTCCCGGACGCTGGAGTCCATCCGGTGCCAGGTCGGGCCGAGCGGCCGGGCCGTGACGTAGTCGGCCTCCTCGGGGAAGACGTAGAGGTTGGCCACGTCCGACTCGTGCACGAACTGCAGGTCGGCCAGCGGCGGGGCGCCCTGCGCGACGACCCAGGCGTTGAAGTCCGCCCACAGGTCGCGCTGGGTCCGGTCGTACTCGGCCCGGAAGACGGCCCAGCCGCTCGGGTCGTCGGCGGGATAGCCGGAGAACGCCGGCGGAATGCCGTCGCCGGGCACCTCGAGCGGGTTGCAGGAGACGATCCGCACGTAGGGCGCACCCGAGGTCAGCAGCGCGGGGAAGGCGACCACGTTGTCCAGGACGACGACGTCGGGTCGGGCTCTGTCGAGGATGTCGCGCAGCTGCGGCTCGCAGTACCGGGCTCCATCCACCAGCGCCTGCCAGGTGGGCCGGATGAACGTCTCGAGCTGGGCCAGGGTGGGCTTGCGGAACTCCGGCGCCGTGTCCCGGATGAACTCCTTCCAGAACGCGCCGGCGTCCTGCTCGTCCGGCCCGTCCGCCGGCGGGGCCAGGTCGACCAGGTCCTCCTCGAAGCCCAGCGGTGACAGCCGGCCGCGCCAGGACGCCTCGGCCGCGAACACCACCCGGTGGCCGCGCCGACGCAGCACGTCGCCGAGGCCGATGCACTGGTTGGTCGGCCCGAAGGCCGACTCGGGCATGAACAGGACGGTCAGGGGCGCGGCCACAGCGGTCGTCGGCTCAGGCGGGCTGGCGGGCGGTCTTGGTCGCCGCCTGCTGCGGCGGAACCGGCGACTGAGCAGCCTGACCAGCCTGAGCGGCCTGACCAGCTCGGCCCGGCTGGGGCGACCGGCCCGGCTGGGGCGACTGGGGCGGCTGGCCTGGCTGGCCCGCCGCCTGCTGGCCCTGCTGCTGGTGCTGGAGCACCTCGCTGAGCTTGGCCGCGGCGGCGCAGACGATCTGCGCGTGCAGCCGGCCGGGCTGCCGGCTCAGCCGCTCGATCGGGCCGGACACCGAGACCGCGGCGACCACCCGGCCACCGGGGCCGCGCACCGGCGCTGACACCGAGGCCACGCCGGCCTCGCGCTCGCCGACGCTCTGCGCCCAGCCGCGCCGCCGTACGGCGGACAGAGCGGTCGCGGTGAACTTCGCCTCGCGCAGGCCACGGTGCAGTCGGTCCGGCTCCTCCCAGGCGAGCAGGATCTGCGCGGCGGAGCCGGCCTTCATCGTGAGGGTCGCGCCCACCGGCACGGTGTCGCGCAGGCCGGTCAGCCGCTCGGCGCCCGCGACGCACACCCGGCTGTCGCCCTGGCGGCGGTAGAGCTGGGCGCTCTCGCCGGTGATGTCGCGCAGCCGGGCGAGCACCGGGTTCGCGGCCTCGAGCAGCCGGTCCTCGCCGGCCGCCGTGGCCAGCTCGCGCAGCCGCGGCCCGAGCACGAACCGGCCCTGCAGGTCGCGGGCCACCAGGCGGTGGTGCTCGAGGGCGGTCGCCAGACGGTGCGCGGTCGGCCGTGCCAGGCCGGTGGCGGCGACGAGGGAGGCCAGGCTGGCCGGCCCCGCCTCGAGGGCACCGAGAACGATGGCGGCCTTGTCCAGCACGCCAACTCCGCTAGAGTTGTCCATGTACCGATACTGCCGTCTCAACCGCCGAGACGCAAGTACAGCTCGTCTCACAGGGAGAGAACCGTGCCGAGAACGCTGGCCGAGAAGGTCTGGGAGGCCCACGTCGTACGCCGGGCCGAGGGCGAGCCGGACCTGCTCTACATCGACCTCCACCTCGTGCACGAGGTCACCAGCCCGCAGGCGTTCGACGGGCTCCGGGTCGCCGGCCGCCCGGTGCGACGGCCGGACCTCACCCTCGCGACCGAGGACCACAACGTCCCCACGATGGACATCGAGCTGCCGATCGCCGACCCGGTGTCGCGGGTCCAGGTGGACGCGCTGCGGCGCAACTGCGCCGAGTTCGGGGTGCCGCTGCACTCCCTCGGCGACCGCGACCAGGGCATCGTGCACGTCGTGGGCCCGCAGCTGGGGCTCACCCAGCCCGGCATGACCGTCGTCTGCGGCGACTCGCACACCTCGACCCACGGCGCGTTCGGCGCGCTGGCGTTCGGCATCGGCACCAGCGAGGTCGAGCACGTGCTCGCGACCCAGACGCTGTCGCTGACCCCGTTCAAGACCCTCGCGGTGACGATCGACGGCACCCTCGCCCCGGGTGTCACCGCCAAGGACGTCATCCTCGCGGTGATCGCGGAGATCGGCACGGGCGGCGGGCAGGGCTACGTCATCGAGTACCGCGGCGAGGCGATCCGCGCGCTGTCGATGGAGGCGCGGATGACCGTCTGCAACATGTCGATCGAGGCCGGTGCCCGGGCCGGGATGATCGCGCCGGACGAGACGACGCAGGCCTACCTCGAGGGCCGGCCGCGCGCGCCGAAGGGCGCCGACTGGGACGCGGCCGTGGCCGCCTGGCAGGAGCTGCACACCGACGACGACGCGGTGTTCGACCGCGAGGTCGTGCTGGACGCCGCGACGCTCGCCCCGTTCGTGACCTGGGGCACCAACCCGGGGCAGGGCCTTCCGCTGACCGCCTCGGTGCCCGACCCGGCCGCCATCACCGACGAGCACGAGCGGTCGGCTGCGGAGCGGGCGTTGACGTACATGGACCTCGTCCCGGGCACGCCGCTGCGCGACATCCGGGTCGACACCGTGTTCCTGGGCTCCTGCACCAACGGCCGCATCGAGGACCTCCGCGCCGCCGCCGAGGTCCTGCGCGGGCGGCAGGTCGCCGACGGGGTGCGGGTCCTCGTCGTGCCCGGGTCGGAGCGGGTCCGGCTCGCGGCCGAGGACGAAGGGCTGGACGTCGTCTTCAAGGAGGCGGGCGCCGAGTGGCGGCACGCGGGCTGCTCCATGTGCCTGGGCATGAACCCCGACCAGCTGGCGCCGGGTGAGCGCAGCGCCTCGACGTCCAACCGCAACTTCGAGGGTCGGCAGGGCAAGGGCGGGCGTACCCACCTGGTCTCGCCGTTGGTCGCCGCGGCCACCGCCGTGACCGGGCGGCTGACCTCGCCGGCGGACCTGCCACCGGTCAGCCCATCGACGTACGCCGGGAAGGGGATCTGAGGTGGAGCCGATCACCGTGCACACCGGGCGAGCGGTGGCCCTGCGCCGCTCGAACGTCGACACCGACCAGATCATCCCGGCCGTCTACCTCAAGCGGGTGACCCGGACCGGCTTCGAGGACGGGCTGTTCGCCGCCTGGCGCAACGATCCCGACTTCGTTCTGAATCGCCCGGAATCGCAGGGCGCGACGGTTCTCGTGGCCGGCTCGGACTTCGGCACCGGATCCTCCCGGGAGCACGCCGTCTGGGCCCTGCGCGACCACGGGTTCCGGGTCGTCGTGTCCTCGAAGTTCGCCGACATCTTCCGTGGCAACGCGGGCAAGGGTGGGCTGGTGACGGCCTGCGTGGCGCAGCCGGACGTCGAGCGACTGTGGTCGGCGTTGGAGGCCGAGCCGGCCACCGAGGTGACCGTGGACCTCAACGCCCGCACCGTTTCCTGGGGTTCGGAGTCGGTGCCTTTCGACATCGACGACTACACCAGGTGGCGACTGATGGAGGGTCTGGACGACGTCGACCTGACCCTCACGCACGCCGACCAGGTGGCCGCGTTCGAGGCCAGCCGGCCGTCCTGGCTGCCGACGACGGCTTGACGACGCGGCCCCATGGGGCCTGATTTCGGCGAAGTTCCTTGCGACACAACGGGAAACGCGGCCGTCGGTATTTGTCTCTCGCGGTGCATGCGCATAGCGTCGCCCCCGAATCGAGTGACCGCTCGACATCCGAACCGCAAGGGGAAACACGTGAACAAGGCTCAGCTGATCGACCGGCTGTCCGGGCAACTCGGCAGCAAGAAGGCCGCGACCGATGCCGTCGAGGCTGTCGTCGACACCATCACTCGCGCCGTGGCGTCGGGTGAGAAGGTCGCGATCACCGGCTTCGGCGCCTTCGAGAGGGTCGCCCGTCCGGCGCGTACGGGCCGCAACCCCCGCACCGGCGAGGCCGTGAAGATCAAGAAGACCACCGTGCCCAAGTTCAAGCCGGGTCAGGGCTTCAAGGACGTCGTCAGCGGCGCCAAGAAGCTGCCGAGGGCCGCGGTTGCCGTGGCCAAGTCGGCCACCGGCAGCACGCCGGCGAAGAAGACGACGGCGAAGAAGACCACCGCGAAGAAGACCGCGGCGAAGAAGACGGCCACCAAGTCGGCGGCCGGCCGCACGCTCGCCACCAAGTCACCGGCGAAGTCCGCGGCCACCAAGAAGGCGGCGGCCAAGAAGCTGGCCACCAAGAAGACCACGGCGAAGAAGACCACGGCACGCCGCTAGTCACCAGCACGGCTCACGGGCCCGGGAACCCCACACGGGGTCTCCGGGCCCGTCCGCGTTCGCCGGCTTGTGCTGGTCACCGCCGCATCACGCTGGCGGACGCCGCGCCACGCGTGCACACGTGTTGTCGCGTCCGCCCACGTGCTTTACGTGGTCGACCCCGCCTGCGCCGTGCGTCAGCGGCGGTCGGGCATGGTGAAGATCGTCAGGTAGGTGACCATGGGGCCGTCCACCTCGATGCGCACGCGTTGGCCCAACCGCAGGTGGCGGGTCGAGCCGGCGTCGAACGCCGGGGCGTCGTAGGGCAGCTCGGTCCCGTCGTCGAGCAGCACCGAGCCGGACCGGGTGGTCGGGTCGAAGCTGCGGACCGTTGCCTGCACGGTGAGAACCTATCCCGGCGTACCTATCCGGCCCGCGCCTCGCCGGTGCCCGGCGGGTGCAGGGGCCGGCCGGCGAGCAGCCCGGCGGTCCACGGCCCCAGGCCGAGCGCGGTCGCTGCGTCGAGGTCCGCGGCCGTGTCGACGTCGCGGGTCAGCGACGCCAGCGGGGCCGGGGCCACCTCGTAGGCGCCGGAGCCGGCGTGCCGGGCGGCCGAGCCCGGGCCGAACATCGGCCGCAGGTCGCGGGCCGACCGGGACAGCAGCAACGTCGTGCCGGTGCCCTCGGCGTCCCGGACGAAGCTGCGGCCGTGCCGGGCCGCCGCGCGCAGGGCCGCCGTGAGCTCGGCCGGGCGCAGCGCGGGCAGGTCCGCGGCCAGGGCGCCGACCGAGGTGCCGGGATGAGCCCGGGTCGCGAGTGCGGCACCGTGGACGAGCGCCGGGTTCAGCCCCGCGTCCGGTGCGTCGCCGGTCACCTCCGCGCCGACCGCCGCCAGTGCCGCGGCCGCCTCCGGCTCGTCGGTCACCACCTGGACGGCCGCCACGAGCGGACAGGCCAGCGCGGCCGCGGCCGTGTCCAGCGCGAAGGCGAGAGCCAGCCTGGCCCGGTCACCGTCGTACGGCGGTCCGAGGCGGGTCTTGGCACCGGACAGGCGCTTGACCGGCAGTACCAGGCACCAGCGTCGGCTTGCGTCGTCCACGGGGTCGATCCTGCCAGCCGCGCTCGACACCGGGAGCGGCGGGACGGGAGGATGTGGGCCCCCGGTCGGGGCCGGGTCTGCGCGGGCCCGAAGGAGCGAGAGGACGAGGGTCGGTACACGTGAGCCAGGCACCGTCGCGAGCACGGCACGGGTCGATCGGGTTCTGGTACCGACTGGCCGTCCTGGTGTTGCGTCCGTTGCTCATGGTCCTGACCCGCCGCGACTGGCGCGGTGCCGAGCACATCCCGCCCGACGGTGGGTTCGTCGCTGCCCTCAACCATGTCTCGTACGTGGACCCGTTGACCTTCGCGCACTTCGTCTACGACAACGGCCGGCTGCCGCGGTTCCTGGGCAAGGAGGTGCTGTTCCGGCTGTTCTTCGTCGGCCGGGTCATGCGGGGTGCCAAGCAGATCCCCGTCTACCGCGAGAGCGGCGACGCCTCGAAGGCCTTCTCGGCCGCTGTCGCGGCGGTGCGGGCCGGCGAGTGCGTCGCGATCTACCCGGAGGCCACGCTCACCCGCGACCCGGACCTGTGGCCGATGGTCGGCAAGACCGGCGCGGCCCGGGTGGCCCTCGAGACCGGAGCCCCCGTGATCCCGGTGGCGCAATGGGGGCCGCAGCAGCTGCTCGCGCCCTATACCAAGCGACCGCACTTCTTCCCCCGCAAGACGATGCATGTCTGGGCCGGCCCGCCGGTCGACCTCGACGACGTGCGCGACCGCCCGGTGGACGCTGAGCTGCTGCACGAGGTGACCGAGCGCATCATGGCCGCGGTGACCGCGCTGCTGGAGGAGATCCGCGGCGAGCAGGCGCCGCCCGAGCGGTTCGACCCCAAGCGGCAGGGCCTGCCCGTGACCGGCAACCCGCGGCGACCACGCGGTGACGACCGAAGGAGAACGGCATGAGCACACTCCGCGGGGACCCCGCATGACACGGGTGGCCGTGCTGGGGTCCGGCTCGTGGGGCACCGCGTTCTCCATGGTGCTGGCCGACGCCGGCGCCGATGTCGTCCTGTGGGGCCGGCGCCAGGAGGTCGTGGACGCCATCGTCTCCACCCACGAGAATCCCGACTACCTGCCGGGGATCCCGCTGCCCGAGACCGTGGCAGCCACCTCCGACGCCGCCGAGGCCCTCCGGGACGCCGAGGTCGTGGTCCTCGCGGTGCCGTCGCAGACGCTGCGCGGCAACCTCAGTGCCTGGGTCGCCGACCTGCCGCCCGACTGCGTCCTGGTCAGCCTGATGAAGGGGATCGAGCTCGGCACCACCCGGCGGATGAGCGAGGTCATCGCCGAGGTGACCGGCGCCGGCCCGGAGCGGATCGCGGTCGTGTCCGGGCCCAACCTGGCCAAGGAGATCGCGCTGAGGCAGCCCGCCGCCAGCGTGGTGGCCTGCGCCGACGAGGGCGTCGCCGAGAAGCTGCAGCAGGTCTGCCTCACGGCGTACTTCCGGCCGTACACGAACACCGACGTGCTGGGCGTCGAGGTCGGTGGCGCGGTGAAGAACGTCATCGCGCTGGCCGTCGGCATGGCCAAGGGCATGGGGATGGGCGACAACTCGCAGGCGTCGATCATCACCCGCGGGCTCGCCGAGATCACCCGTCTCGGGCTGGCGCAGGGGGCCGACGCCGCCACCTTCGCGGGTCTCGCCGGTGTCGGCGACCTGGTCGCGACCTGCATGTCGCCGCTGTCGCGCAACCGCACCTTCGGCGAGAACCTCGGCCAGGGGATGAGCCTGGACGAGGTCGTGCGGACGACCAAGCAGACCGCCGAGGGCGTGAAGTCGGCCGAGTCGATCCTGGCGCTGGCGCGTGCCCACGACGTCGACATGCCGATCGTCGAGCACGTCGCCGCTGCGGTGCACGACGGGCTGCCGCCAGGGGAGATCGTGCGCCGGATCATGAGCCGGTCGGCGAAGTCCGAGGCCGACTAGCCTGGACGGCGTGGAGACCGTCGCCGGGCCCGATACGGAGGTCGGGCGGCTGGCCGACCTGGTCGCCGCCGGCGACGTGATGGTGCTCAGCGGGGCGGGCCTGTCCACCGAGTCGGGCATCCCTGACTACCGCGGCCCGACGGGAGCCCTTCGCCGGGGCCTCCCGATGACCTACCAGACCTTCACCCGCGACCCGGTGGCGCGCCAGCGCTACTGGGCGCGCAGCCAGCTCGGCTGGCGGGTGATCGCCCGCGCCGTGCCCAACGCCGGGCACCGGGCGGTCGCCGCCCTGCAGCACCGCGGCCTGGTGTCCGCGGTCGTCACCCAGAACGTCGATGGGCTGCACCAGGCCGGCGGGTCGACCTCCGTCGTGGAGCTGCACGGCAACCTGGACCGGGTCATCTGCCTTGGGTGCCTCGAGCGCACCTCGCGGTCCGAGCTCGACCTGCGGCTGCGCGCGGCGAACCCGGGCTGGGCGGCTGAGGCGACCGCGATCAACCCGGACGGCGACGTCGCCCTGGACGACGCGGCGCTGACGACCTTCCGGCTGGTCGACTGCCGAGTCTGCGGCGGCCTGCTCAAGCCCGACGTCGTGTTCTTCGGCGAGAACGTGCCACCCGCCAAGGTCGCGCACTGCTACGACCTGGTGGAGCGGTCCCGCGCCCTGATGGTGCTGGGGTCGTCCCTGTCGGTCATGTCCGGCCTCAGGTTCGTCCGGCGGGCCACGGCGACCGGCGTACCGGTGGTGATCGTGAACCAGGGCTGGACCCGCGGTGACGACCTCGCCACCCTCAAGGTCGACGCGCCCCTCGGCCGCACCCTCGCGACGCTGGCCTGAGGGTCACCCGACCAGGGTGGTCTTCGGCCGGACCACGCAGAACTCGTTGCCCTCGGGGTCCGCGAGGACCGTCCAGGACTCGTCGCCGGTCTGCCCGACGTCGGCGTGCCGGGCGCCCAGTGCGAGCAGGCGGTCGATCTCGGCGTCGCGGTCGGAAGCGCTGGTGGTGAGGTCCAGGTGCAGCCGGTTCTTCACCGCCTTCGGGCCGGTCACCGGCATGAAGCAGATGCCGACGGGAGCGTGGACGTCCGGGCCGATCACGATCTCCCGCTCGCGCTCGGACAGCAGCGACCACCCGAGCGCCTGGGTCCAGAACCGGGCCAATGCCGGGAGGTCGTGTGTGTCGACGACGATGTGGTGCAGTGCAACGGGCATGGTCGCCAGTCTGGCGCGGCCGGCTCAGCCGAGGACGGAGAGGGCCTCGCTCAGGTCGTGCCACAGGTCCTCGACGTCCTCGACCCCGACCGACAGCCTGATCAGGGACTCCGGTACGTCGGTGCTCTCCCCGGCCCATCGACGGCGCCGCTCCAGGCTGGACTCGAGGCCGCCGAGGCTCGTCGCGTGCACCCAGAGGCGGGTGGCACCGACGATCGCCTCGACGTCCTCGGCGCTGCGGTCCAGCTCGATGCTCACCATCGCGCCCAGGCCGGGGTAGTGCACCCTGGAGACCGTCGGGTGGGTGGCCAGCCGGGTGGCCAGGTCGGCGGCGTTCGCCGACGCCCGCTCCATCCGCAGGTGCAGGGTGCGCAGCCCGCGCAG
>JAVEDA010000462.1 GCA_030841195.1 Actinomycetota bacterium
GGCTCGTCAGCGGTGAGGGACTGCTGGGACATCGATTGCCTTTCCTCGCGCCGGCACGGAAGTCCGGGCGCACGAGGGGGAAACGATCGAGCAGCCCGCAGGATTCCGGGCGTGAGATGCGGCTGCCGGCGTCAGTGGGCCGGGAGCCACGGCTCCGGGTCGACGAGAGCGGAGTTCACGTAGAGCTCAAAGTGCAGGTGGCAGCCGGTGGAATAGCCCGTCGTACCCGAGGTCCCGATCACGACGCCCGCGGCGAGGTGGTCGCCCACCGAGACGTCGATGTGCGTCTGGTGGTTGTAGGTGGTGGTGAGCAGCACGCCCCCGACGTTGCCGTGGGACACCACGGTGCGCCAGCCGTAGGCGCTGTTCCAGCCGGCCTGCACGACGACCCCCGGCAGGGCCACGTGCACCGGGGTGCCGCAGGGGACCCCGAGGTCAGTGCCCGTGTGCAGCTTGTACACGCCGGTCACCGGGTGCACCCGCATGCCGAACGGCGAGGTGATCGGCCCCTGGACCGGCCACGACAGCGTGCCCGCCCGCGGCGGGACGGAGGCTCCGTCGCGGTTGCCGGCCGGACCCAGCTCGGCGCGGGCCTCGGCCGCGAGCTGACCCTGCAGCTGGGTCGACTCCCCGACCAGATGGGCGTGCGCCGCGTCGTCCGCGACCTGGGCCTGCGCGGCGGCCGCGAGAGCCGCCCTGCGGGTGGCCACCAGGGAGTTCACCCGGGTCACCGCGGCCCGGGCCTGGTCGGCCAGGTCGGTCACCCGCTGCAGGTCCGCCTGGGCCTGCTCGTCGGCTGCCGCGAAGTCGTCGCGGACCCGCTCGAGGTCGTCGGTCTGCTGGCCGAACGACGCCTGCACGGTGGCAAGGTCGTCCAGGACCGAGCGCTGCGAGGACACGACCGTCTGGAGGGACACCAGCCGCTCGGCGAGGTCCGAGGGGGACTGCGCGTCCAGCAACATGGAGACGTTCCCCAGCGAGCCGCCGCTCTGGTAGACCGCGCGTGCCAGCCGGCCGATCCGGTCCTGCTGCTCGGCGACCTGGGCTGCGGTCGTTTCGGCCGCCTCGGTGCTCAAGGTGTAGCGAACCTGGGCCCGGCCCCGCCGCAGCGCCGTCTGCTCCTGGCGCCGCTGGGCCTCGGCCAGCAGCTGCTGGGTCCGCTTCACGATGGCTCGCGCGCTGGGCAGGGCCTGGTCGGTCAGGCGCAGGTCGGCAGCCGCGAGCACCATCTGCTCGGACGACTCCGCCAGCTCCGCGCGGACCTCGGCGAGGATCTTGTCCCGCTCGGCCTGGTCGGTGGTCGACGTGGTTGACCCTGGCTGGACCGTCGTCGTCGGCGACGGGACCGGCTCGTCGGCCCGGCTCACCGTGGCCGGACCCAGCGCGAGCAGCGTGACCGCACCGGCCAGCGCGGCACGGCCGAGCAGGCGTCGCATGGAGGTCCTTCACGGGTGACGGGTCGGCCCCGCCGGTCGGGGCCTCCCTCAGGTCGTCGGCGCCCGGCACGGCGACCTTGACCCGAGGGCCGCTCAGACCTGGGCGTACGCCGGTCGGCCGACCTCGTCGACCAGCCGCCCGAGGGTCTCGACGACGACCGCGGTCGCGAAGCAGGCCTGGACCCGGTCGGCCGCTGCCATGCCCATGGCCTCCCGGCGCATCCCGTCGGCAGCCAGGCTGCGCACCGCGGCGGGCAGGTCGGGTTCGGCCCGGACGACCAGCCCGGTGACGTGGTCGGCCACCAGGTCACCGAGGATGCCGCGGTCCAGCACCACGGCCGGGCGGCCGGCGGCCATCCCCTCGAGGACCGCGGTCACCTCGGGGTCGGAGTCGTCGGCGGCTACCACGACCGGCTCGTCACCGGCCGAGCCGCTCTTCGTCGTCCTGTTGGTCGCCCCGGCGTCGACGGCCTCGGGCAGCACCCGGATCGCGCCGCGGGGCGCACCCAGGCCGGCCAGCACGTCCAGCTCCGTGGGTGAGCGGGCCAGCAGTCGGGCACCGCTGCGGGCCAGCGCGCGCTCCACCCGGGTGACGGCCGCGGAGCCGGACCGGCCGGGCCGCGGGAGGCGGAGCAACACCGGCACCGGGACCTCGCGGGTGGCGACCTGGGTGGCCAGGCCCGCGACCCAGCCGACCGCGAGCACGACGTCCGGGCGTCGGGCCGCCCAGGTCTCTGCGACCTGGTAGCCGAGGGTCGCGGCCTGATCGGGTTCGAGCCCAGGCCGGTCCACGACATCGACGTCGTGACCGAGGCTGGTGAGGGCGGCCGGCAGCCAGGTGCGGGAGCGGTCCTGGTCGTGGGGCAGCGTGAGGAGAAGGGTGACCTGCATCGCGATGCTCTCGATCTGCGAGGACGAGCGGGGTGTCACGCTCGGACGTGCGGCGCGCCGGGCTGCTCCAGCGCGCACATCAAGGTCTGACCCCGTTATCCCTCGCGGGCCGCTGCCGGAAACCTCGCGGTGCCCGTCAGTCCTCGCCGGTGCGCCGCTGCAGCTCGGCGATCAGGTCGCGACGGCTCATGGCCGACCGTCCCTCGATCCCGTGCCGGCGGGCCAGCTCGTAGAGCTCGGCCCGGGACAGGTCCAGCCGGCGCGGCGGCGGCTCGTCCGCCCCCAGGCGCAACAGGTGGTCGTCGCGGCGGCTCTCGTACTCGCCACCGAGCAGCCGGATCTCCTTGCGGGCCACCGCCGACTCCAGCGGCGCGAGCACCCGGTGGGTCAGGTCCGCGTGCCGCGCGACCAACGTGGCCAGCCGTTCGCCCAGCGACGCCAGCTCGGGGGACGGGACGGGGACCGCCGCCACAGCGGCGGCGGCCCGGTCCAGCTCGTCGTCCGCCCGGTCGAGCTCCTGGGCTGCGGCCAGGGCTTCCGGGCCGGCCGGGCGCAGCGCGTCCGACGTCAGCACCTCTCGTTCGGCCACCCGATGGGCGGCCAGCAGGTGCAGCGCCTCCTCGCGCCAGCGTTCCTGGCTCGGGCCCTCGGTGACGACCCGACGGAGCAGCCGGTGCAGGCGCGCGTGGTCGAGGGCGGTGAGACGGGAGATGCTGCTGGGCACACCAAGGGACTACCCAGGCGCAGATCGGTCATTCACCGCGCTCCCGCGCGGTCAGCGGCACGACGTACCAGACGAGGACGAACCAAGCCGTTGCCAGCCCGGACAGGACGAACGGCAGCGGGCCGGTGAGAACGACGTCCAGGATCAGCAGCACCGCGCCGTTGATCGCGAGCAGCAGCAGCGCCAGGCCACCTCTGGCCATCAGGTCGGCGCCGGTAACCAGCCGCGGCTTGAGCCCGCGCCGGAACAGGATCCGGTGCATCGGGACTGGGCCGATGAGCAGGGCCGAGGCAATAGTCGTGGCCATCAGGGTCACGACGTAGAGCCGGTGCTGGAAGTCCGTGATCTGCTCGAACCGCTGGGTGAACGCGAGGGTGAGCAGGAACGCGAACAGGAACTGCACGCCGGTCTGGGCGACCCGGAGCTCCTGCAGCAGCTCGTCGTAGCGCCGGTCGGCCTTCTGGTCGTCGGTCTCGTCGCGGGTGCGGTCGTCGGAGGGCATGGCTCAGCCTGCCCGGGTCAGTGCCCCGGTCGCCAGCCGGGCCGCGCAGTCGAGCAGAGCCCGCAGGCTCCGGTCCGGCGGCAGCGCGTGGTCGAAGTACAGCGACCAGGCGACCGGGTCCGCCGAGTCGGCGGCCGCCGGCAGCACGGCGACCGCCGTCAGCCGCTCCGGCCGCGGGTGGTCCGGATAGCGCAGGGCCAGGTCGGCGCGCGAGAGCACCAGCGCGGCCCGGGACCGGAGCACGGCGGTGAGCGGGTGCTCGACAGCCAGGGACACCGGCCGCGGTTCTCCGTCCACGAGGGCGCCGCCGGCCGTCTCGACCGTCGCCGCACCGGTCCCGGTCAGCGTGGCCACCACCGCGCCGAACGCGCCGAGCGACTCGGCCCCGTCCCGCAGCAGCACGTCGACGACCTCGGCCCGGCTCGCGGCGGCCGCCAGCATCGAGCCCAGCCCGGCGAGCGCCCGCAGGTGCGCGTCGTCGGTGACCGCAGCCAGCAGGGGGTCGACCCGGCGCCGGCTGCGCCACCCGGTGGGTGCCGTCGGCGGCTCGCCGCGCGTGTCGGGCAGCTGCAGGGCGCCGAGCACCGTCGTACCGGGACT
>JAVEDA010000369.1 GCA_030841195.1 Actinomycetota bacterium
AGGTCTTGCCGTGTTGCCGCCGGCTCGGGGTAGTCGCCGTCCTGTGCGGCGTCGACGGTCTTGCGGCCTTGCTCGACGGGGAGCTCATAGACATACGGCGGGTTGGCCGTCGCCTCGACGAACTGCTGCGCCCCGGCTTCGAGAACCGGGCTGGAAACGTGGGAAGTCGTCATGCGGCCAGGGTGCGACCGGGCGGGACGTCTGCACAGTGGTGAGGGCGGATCGCGCACTGTGGGCCAACGATCCCGCAGCCACAGTCAAGACATCGCCCACACACCACCCGCACCCGATTGACGCCCGACACTCCGCGTGCTCCAGTGGATGGGATCGACCGAGAGGCGGCCGGGAATGCTGTTGCTCGACACCGGCGACATCGCACCGGTGGACCGGATCGAAGCGGTCAACAACGCCGCCGTCGCCGCAGGCCTACCCAGCGAGGTCACTGACGCCCAGGACGGCTGCGAGGTGCGCATCCGGGTCGAGAGCTGGCAGCTCGGCACTGGCATGCTCTTCGCGCATGACTCCGAGGGCCTGAAGCTCGCCCGCTCGACCCGCAACGTCCGTGCCGCTGCGCCGGAGCGAGTCGTGATCTCCTTGCAGACGTCCAGCCAAGCGTGGGTCACCCAGAACGGCCTCGAGCAGGTCGTCCCTCGAGGCGATCTCATGCTGGTCGACCATCGATACCCCTACGAGTTCGGTTGGTTCGGACCCGGCCGCCCCGTGTCGTACCAGGTGAGTTTGGATGTCCTCGGCCTGCCCGACGCAACCGTGCGACGCGCGACCGGAAGGCTGCACACCAGTCCGTACTTCGCCATCTTCCGTAGCCACCTCAGCCAGGTCGCCTCTGTCGCCGACGACCTCACCAGCACGCCCTACGCCGCCGACACGGCGGGTGACACGACCACCAACTTGATGCGCGCTCTGCTCGTCACCGCCTCGGACGCTGGTCCGACAGCGACCGCACCCGAGGCTGAGATCGTCCGCGTGCTCGACCATGCGCGGAGACACGTCGAGGACCGCCGCCTGAGCCCTGGACGGATCGCACAGGCGCTCAACATGTCCGAGCGGCACCTCTACACCCTGTGCCGCAACGCCGACATCAGCCTCGAGCAGTGGATCATCGCGCGGCGACTGGAGCTCGCGCGCGCCCGGCTGGCCGCACCGGTCGGGAAGACCAGGACCATCGCCGCCGTCGCCCACAGCTGCGGCTTCACCGACCCTGCGCACTTCAGCCGCAGGTTCCGGCAGACATACGGGGTCACCCCACGGCAGTGGCAACGGATGGCGCGAGACGGAAGTGCTACAGTTGTAGCATGACGGAGGTAGCATCCCGGGAGCTGCGCAACGACACGGCCGGCTTGCTCCGTCGGGTTGAGTCGGGCGAGGAGATCACTATCACCGTCCGCGGCCGGCCGGTGGCGGTGCTGCGGCCGATCCGCGAACGACGGCCACGCTGGCTGGCGCGGGACGAGTTCCTGGGACGACTGCACGATGCACAGGCCGACGCCGCCCTGGACCATGAGCTGCGCGAGCTGAACCCGGACACCACGGACGACATGCCGTTCCGATGAGCCGCGCACTGGTCGACACGAGCGTCTTCATCGCCCGAGAGACCGGCCGGCCGCTCGACGCTGCGCGAATCGCCGACGAGCTGACGGTGTCGATCATCACCATCGGAGAACTGCGGCAAGGAGTGTTGGCAGCCACCACGGTCAGCATTCGCGATACCCGGCTGGTCACACTCAACGCCGCGCAATCCTGGGATCCGCTTCCTGTCGACGATGCGGTGGCCGCCGCCTGGGCCCGGCTTCGGCTCTTGCTGCGCGATGCAGGTCGACGGATGCCCGCCAACGACTCGTGGATCGCCGCGACGGCGGTGGCGGCCGGCGTACCGATCCTGACCCAGGACGACGACTTCGACGCAGTTTCCGGATTGAGCGAACTCGAGGTGATCAAGGTCTGACGGGTGCGTCCGTCGGAGCTACGGTCGACCGGCTCCGACGAGCGGCATCGAGTACAGCCCGGAGATGTGCACGCTGAGCCCCGGGTAGGGCGCGTCGATGACCCGGCCGCCCCCGATGTAGATGCCGACGTGGCTGATCGGGCTGTAGTAGAAGACCAGGTCGCCGGGCTGCAGGTTGCTGATCGAGACGTGCGGCACCGCGGAGTACTGCGCCGAGGACGAGTGCGGCAGCGAGACGCCGGCAGCGCCCCAGGAGTACATCGTCAGGCCGGAGCAGTCGAACGAGCCCGGGCCGGCCGCACCCCACTGATAGGGGTCACCGAGCTGGGCGAACGCGGTCTTCACGGCCACCGCCGCACGGCCTGACGCCGGTCCGTCGTACGTCGGGAAGTCGCCGTCGCGCGACGAGCGGGACGCCCGCATGGCGTCCGAGCGAGCCCCAAGGGCGCGATCGGTGGCGGCCTGGCGAATCGACATCAGCTGGGCCCGCTGCTTGGCCTCGAGCCGGCCGAGCAAGGCCTGGGCCGTGGCCAGCTTGCCCTCGATGGTGCGCTTCTCCGCGGCGATCTCGCCCTGCAGGTCCTGCGCCCGGGCCTGCTTCTCGGCGACGGCCTTGCGGTCGACCGCGGCGCTCAGGCGGGCGGCCTGCATGTCGACGAGCAGGTGGTCCTGGTGCTTGGTGACCTGGGTCAGGTCGGCCGCCTGGCGCAGGAACTCGGTGGGGTCGTCGGAGAGGAGCAGCTGCACGCTGCTGTCCAGCCCGCCGGACTTGTACGATGCGACCGCGATCCGGCCGACCAGCACCTTCATGGCGTCCAGGCGGCGCTGGGTGGCGGCGTACTTGTTCCGGGCCGCGCGCAGCTGGCGGGTCGTGTCCGTGAGCTTGACCTTGGCGGTGTTGTAGCGCTCCGCGGCCTGCTCGGCCTGGTGGTTGAGCTGGTCGACCTGGCGCTGCACCTGGTTGAGGTTCGCCTTGGGACCGGCCGCGGCTGCCCCGGGCAGGACGCTGATACCGAAAACGGCGAGCAGCAGCCCAGCGAGCAGCGAGCGGGAACGCAGAGGGGTCATTGGGCGCGCACCTTACGTGACCTGCCCGTGACCAGACAAATCGGCCCGGCGCGCCTCCTGTGGATAACGCTCGGGATCTGCTAAGCGACCGGGATCTCGACGGGCGGATGCACGCGGTCGGCCCATAGCTGCACGTCGACGGCGAGCACCAGCCACTCCCCGGGCCTACTGGGGTGGTGGTTGATGGCCCGGAGCTCGTGGTCCAGGACGGCCTGGGCCACCACGTCGCGGGTCACGCCGACCAGCTGGGCCGCGTCCACGAGGTCCAGCCAGTGGTCCGCGTCGCGGCGACCGTTCATCTGCTGCATGACCTTGTCATCGCCCCGTCTTGACCTGCTCTTGAACGTCCGAACGGGTGAATGCATTGGATCGGCCGTCACGGGGAACAGGGCCGGGGTGTCCTCGCGAAACGTCGCCGTCGCCACCCTGGTGGCCCTGGCCTACCTCATGCTCCGCACCATCCCCCTGCTCATCCACTGACCTCTGCCACTGACCTGCTGATCACCTGATCCACTGCCCGTTGCCGCTCAGCCGGCCTCGGCCTGGCGCCGGGGCGGCGGGTGCCGGAGCACCTCGACCGGCACGACGAGCCGCAGCGGCGGCACCATGCCGGACTCCGCCAGCGCCTCGAGCGCGGCCACCTCACCGTCGTCGATCTCGCCGGGCGGACCGCCCAGCAGGGCGCTCACGACACAGTCGTCGCAGGCGATGTTGCGGACCTCGCAGCTGTCGCAGTCGATGATCACGAGCCCTCCTCGATGTCGTCTGCGAGCGACGCTATGGAGGGGGCCGGACACAACCCTCATGATCGTTCGCGACGTTCGTGCGCAACTCGCCGGCGCCAGCCCGGCGGGTTGCTGCGCAACGTCGCGAACGATCATGGACCGGCGGGTCCAACGATCACGAGACGGGCTCCCCCGCCGGGGCTCAGGCGCGGTCGAGGCGACGGACCAGGGCCACCGCGGACACCGGCCGGGCTCCTGACCGGCGTACGCCGTCGGCGACCTCCCGGTCGGAGGACACGACGCAGACCGGCCGTCCGGTCGGCTCGGCCCGCACCAGCCGGCGGATCAGCTCGTCAGCGGTCTCGCCCGCCTTGGAGAACAGCACCCGCACCCCGCGGGCCGACACCGCCGGCACCCGGCCCTCCAGCGCCGCCCCGTCGAAGCAGCAGGTGACCTCGGCGCCGCACCGGGCCGCGAGGTTCGACAAACCCATCAGCAGCCGGGTCCGCTGCTTCTCCAGCGACAGGTCCGGGTAGCCGGTCTTGGTCACGTTGTAGCCGTCGACGATCAGGTGCACCTGCGGCAGCGACAGCAGCTGGTCGAGCAGCGCGGGGTCGTCCGACAGCAGCGCCTGGGCGTCGCCACCGGCCACCCGGTCACCCGGCGCCGCTCCCTCGACGTGGTCGGCCGGGCGGGTGCTCACCGGCGGCAGCGCCAGCTCGCGGCGCAGTGCCCCCGCCGACTCCACCACCGTGTCCAGCAGCAGCCGCACCCGGCTGTCCTCGAGGCTGCGGCCCTCCCGGGTAGCCCGGCGCGACGCGGTGAGGGCCGCCTCGGCCTCGTCCACCTTGGCCCGGGCCCGACGCACCTCCTCAGCGGCCGCCGCAGCTGCCGCGTCCGAGGCAGCCAGCGCGGCCAGCACCGACTCCCCCGCCTCGGCGGACGCCCGCTCGGCCCGCCGGCGAGCGCCCTTCTCCTCGCGCAGCGCCTTGGTCACCGACGTGGCCTCGGCGGTCGCCGCGGCCAGCTCGGCCTTGAGCGCGGCCAGCTCGTCGCGGTGCCGGGCCTGCTCGGCCAAAAGCTGAGCCTCGAGCCTGGCCACCTCCGAGGCCTGCCGCTCGGTGCCCGCCTGGGCACTGGCCCGCTCGGCCTCGGCCGCCGCGGCGGCCACCAGGGCGGCCCAACCCGGCGTACGGGCCAGATAGGCCACCGCGGCCACGTCGACCGGGTCGGCCGCGGGCGGCGGCTCGCCGGCGTCCAGGGCGGCGGCCAGGTCCGGCAGCTCTTCGCGGGCCGCCCCCGCCACCCGCTGCCGGAAGGTCACGTCCCGGTCGACGGCCGCCGCGAGCGGGGTTCCTGCCCTCGTACGCCGGTGCTGCGGCGCCCAGGAGCGGAACCGCTTCAGCGAGCCCGGCACGTCCTCCTCGGGCAGTGCGCCCAGCGTGTCGGCGGCGAAGGTCACGACCCGGGCCCGGACGGCGTCGGGCAGCGGCCCGTCCCAGACCGGCTCCTCGCTCATGCCGGCCGCGGCACCAGGTCGACCGTGCCGACGCCGTCGCACCAGCGGCAGCGCACGCTCTCGACCACCTCGTCGAGCACCTCGCGCTCCTCGACCGTCGGCTCCCCCGCCAGGTCGACGTGCAGGAACTCCCGCACCCGCGACCGGCGGGTCACGTCGAAGCGGGTCAGGTTGCCGCACTGGGTGCAGCGCCAGCGGGTGTCGCTGGTCGGCACCGGGGGGCTCGTCACGCCTTCGAGCGTACTTAGTCGGTGCAACGACCAATCCGCGACGCGCGGCGGTCCCGAACGCACCGACGTACCCGCTCGAGTGGCGACCGCCATGGCGAGGACGGGGAACTTCACCCCTTCAAGGAGGGACACCATGTCTCAGTCGAGACGAACTCGCAGAGCTCGGGCGACTGCCCTGCTCGGCGCGGGGGCGATGGTCGTCGGAGGTGGCGTCGCCGCACTCGCGCCGACCACGTCCACGGCTTCGAGCCACCGCGAGGCGCCCGCGATCGCGGGACAGCCGCAGTACGACAACACCGACGTCTACGCGTTCGCGCAGGGCGACGGCAAGGTCAACCTGATCGCCAACTGGATCCCGTTCGAGGAGCCGGGCGGTGGTCCGAACTTCTACCCGTGGGCCACCGACGCGCGGTACAAGATCAACATCGACAACGACGACGACGCGAAGCCGGACGTCGTCTACACCTGGAAGTTCCGCAACTCGCGGGTGCCGAAGGACTCCGACAGCTTCACCGGCAACGGCACCTTCCTCTACAACAACGGCCCGGTCACGTCGCTGAAGGACGCGAACCTGCTGTTCCGGCAGACCTACGACCTGACCCGCACCACGATCCGCAAGGGCCCGGACAAGGTGAAGCTGGTGCTCGACAACGCACCGGTCGCACCGTCGCACGTCGGTGACGCCGCGATGCCGGACTACGCCGCACTGCGCAACGCGGCCGTGAAGACCTACGGCGGCAGCCGCAAGTCGTTCGCCGGCCAGGCCGAGGACCCGTTCTTCCTCGACCTGCGCGTGTTCGACGTCCTCTACGGCGGCAACTGCATGACCGAGGCCGGTCACGACAGCCTGGCCGGCTTCAACGTCAACTCGTTGGCGCTGCAGGTGCCCCGCAGCGACCTGACCTCGAAGGGTCAGGACGTCGTCGGCATCTGGAGCACCACCGACCGCAAGAACTCGAAGGGCGCCTACAAGCAGATCTCCCGTCTGGGCCAGCCGCTGGTGAACGAGGTCGTCATCCCCTACAAGGTGAAGGACACGTTCAACTCGCTCAAGCCCTCGCAGGACGCTGCGGCGCTGCCGTTCGTGCAGAACTCCGAGCTCGCGGCGACGCTGAACGCGGTGTGCGGCACCCACGCCCCGGTCAAGGACCGGACCGACCTCGTGCAGGTCTTCCTGCAGGGCGTCCCGGGGATCAACAACCCCAAGGGCAAGGGCACCCCGAGCGAGATGCTCCGGCTGAACACCAAGTGGCAGGCCGGTCAGACCTTCAACCGGCTCGGCGTGCTGGGCGGGGACCGCAACGGGTTCCCGAACGGACGCCGGCTGCAGGACGACGTCGTCGACATCGCGCTGCAAGCCGTCGGCGGCGAGCTCAAGGGCATGCCGAACGACCTCGGTGACGGCGTGAACGCCAACGACAAGCCGTTCTCCGCGACGTTCCCGTTCCTGGGTCTGCCGGACAGCGGCTCGATCACGAAGACCGTCAGCCCGTAACCACTGCTTGCTGACACCCCCGCTCCCGGTCGCGTGCCCTGCGCGGCCGGGGGCGGGATCCCTCTCGAAGGAAGGCACCTCGCATGCGACCGCTGCTCCGGCCCGTGCTGCT
>JAVEDA010000382.1 GCA_030841195.1 Actinomycetota bacterium
ATCCCAACCGGCAGTGCCACCGACCTGACCGCCACGGTCGGCAGGGACACCAGCGCCGCCGAGGTCAACGCCGCGATGAAGGCGGCCGCCGAGGGTCCGCTCAAGGGCATCCTCAAGTACACCGAGGACCCGATCGTGTCCTCCGACATCGTCACCGACCCGCACTCGTGCATCTTCGACGCCGGGCTCACCAAGGTGATCGGCAACCAGGTCAAGATCGTCGGCTGGTACGACAACGAGTGGGGCTACTCCAACCGGCTGGTCGACCTGGTGAAGCTCGTCGGCCAGTCGCTCTGACGTGAGGCGCCTCCGCACCCTGGACGACCTCGGCGACCTGCGCGGGAAGCGGGTCCTGGTCCGCTCGGACCTCAACGTGCCGCTGGACGGCTCGACGATCACAGACGACGGCCGGGTCCGGGCCAGCGCGCCGACGATCGCCGACCTTGCCGACCGGGGCGCCCGGGTCGTGGTGTGCGCCCACCTCGGTCGGCCCAAGGGCCAGCCGGTCGACAAGTACAGCCTGGCGCCGGTCGCGGGACGCCTCGCCGAGGTGCTCGGCCGGCCGGTCGAGTTCGCCACCGACACCGTCGGTGACAGCGCCCGGGCCGCGGTCGACGGGCTCGGCGACGGCGACATCGCGCTGCTGGAGAACCTCCGCTTCAACCCGGGTGAGGAGAGCAAGGACGACGAGGAGCGGGGCGCCTTCGCCGACCAGCTCGCCGGTCTCGCCCACGTGTACGTCGGCGACGGGTTCGGCGCGGTACACCGCAATCACGCCAGCGTCAACGACGTCCCGCAGCGGCTGCCGCATGCGGCGGGCGAGCTGGTGGTCACCGAGACCGAGGTTCTCGGCCGGCTCACCGGCGACCCCGACCGGCCGTACGTCGTGGTGCTCGGCGGCTCGAAGGTCTCCGACAAGCTCGGCGTCATCGACAACCTGATCGGCGCGGTCGACCGACTGCTGATCGGCGGCGGCATGGTCTTCACCTTCCTCAAGGCCCAGGGGCACGAAGTCGGCAAGAGCCTGCTGGAGGAGGACCAGCTCGACGCCGTCCGCGGCTACCTCGAGCAGGCGAAGTCCAAGGGCGTCGAGATCGTCCTCCCGGTCGACGTGGTCGCGGCCACCGAGTTCTCGGCCGACGCGGACCACGACGTCGTCGGCGTCGACGCCATCCCGTCCGACCGGCTGGGACTCGACATCGGCCCGGAGAGCGGCAAGCTGTTCGCGGCGAAGATCGCCGACGCGCGGACGGTGTTCTGGAACGGGCCGATGGGCGTCTTCGAGCTGGCGCCTTACGCCGAGGGCACCCGCGCGGTCGCCCAGGCCATCACCGAGGTCACCGCAGCCGGCGGCCTGACCGTCGTCGGCGGCGGCGACTCGGCCGCCGCGGTCCGCAAGCTCGGCTTCGACGAGAAGGCGTTCAGCCACATCTCGACCGGGGGCGGCGCCAGCCTCGAGCTCCTCGAGGGCAAGGAGCTTCCTGGGTTGATGGTGCTGGCTCACTCTGATGGAGGTCGTTAGAACCATGGCACGCACCCCGCTGATGGCGGGCAACTGGAAGATGAACCTCAACCACCTCGAGGCAATCGCGCTGGTGCAAAAGTTCGCGTTCTCGCTGACCGACGACGACTTCGACGCCGTCGAGGTGGCGGTGCTGCCGCCGTTCACCGACATCCGCTCGGTGCAGACGCTGGTCGACGGCGACAAGTACCGCATCAAGTACGGCGCCCAGGACGTGTCGCCGCACCCGCCCGGCCCGCACACCGGCGAGATCGCCGCCTCGATGCTGGCCAAGCTCGGCTGCAGCTATGTGACGGTCGGGCACAGTGAACGGCGGGCCGACCACCACGAGGACAACGCGCTGGTCAACGGCAAGCTGAAGGCGCTGGTGGCCGAGAAGATCGCACCGATCCTCTGCGTCGGTGAGCCGCTGGAGGTACGCCGGGAGGGCCGCCAGGTCGAGCACACCCTGGCGCACCTCGACGGCGCGCTGGACGGGGTCGGTTCCGAGCAGGCCCGGTCTGTCGTGGTGGCCTACGAGCCGGTCTGGGCGATCGGCACCGGCGAGGTCGCCACGCCCGAGGACGCGCAGGAAGTCTGCGCCGCGATCCGCACCCGGCTCGCCGAGCTCTACTCCGGCGATCTCGCCGACGGAGTGCGAGTGCTGTACGGCGGGTCGGTGAAGGCGGCCAACGTGGCCGGCATCATGGCCCAGGAGGACGTCGACGGCGCCCTGGTCGGCGGCGCGAGCATCGACGCCGAGGAGTTCGTCGGGATCGTGCGCTACCGCACTGCCTCGGCCTCGTGACGTATCCTGACTGCCGCGCCTGACCCGACAGCCCTGCCGTCCAGCTCATCCCAGGAGTTACCACCGTGCAGCTCGTCCTGCAGATCGTGCTTGTCCTCTCCAGCCTGTTGATGATCCTGCTGGTGCTGCTGCACAAGGGAAAGGGCGGCGGGCTGTCCGACCTGTTCGGCGGCGGGGTGTCCTCGTCCCTCGGCGGCTCCTCGGTGGTGGAGCGCAACCTGGACCGGCTGACGATCGGCATGGCCATCGTCTGGATCGCCTCGATCGTGGCGCTGGGACTCCTGCTCAAGACCTGACCCGGCCCGAGCCGGCGTCGAACGACCTACACTGACGCTGCCGGGGCGAGCCCCCGGTACGCATCGCCCTCGAGAAGCTGGGGAGCAGCACGTGGCAAGTGGTAACGCGATTCGAGGAAGCCGCGTCGGCGCCGGTCCGATGGGCGAGGCGGAGCGGGGTGAGAGTGCCCCGCGGATCCGGATGTCCTACTGGTGTGCCAACGGCCACGAGACCAAGCCGAGCTTCGCCGAGGACACCCAGGTCCAGGCGCCCGAGACGTGGGACTGCCCGCGGTGCGGCCTACCCGCCGGCCAGGACAAGGACAACCCGCCGTCGCCGCCGCGGACCGAGCCGTACAAGACGCACCTGGCGTACGTGAAGGAGCGGCGCAGCGACGCCGACGGGGCAGCGATCCTGGAAGAGGCGTTGGCCAAGCTGCGCGGCAACTGACCGCCGCCGTCCGTCGGGCCCGTCGGTCCTAGGCTGCCTGGCATGCCCGGACCGCTGGACGGCACTGTCGTCGTCGACCTGTCCCGCGCCCTCGCGGGGCCGCACGCCGCGATGATGCTCGGCGACCTCGGCGCCCGGGTCATCAAGGTCGAGCACCCGGACGGCGGCGACGACAGCCGCGGCTGGGGGCCGCCGTTCGTCGGCGCCGGCGGCGGCGTGCAGGACAGCGGCGAGTCGACGTACTTCTTCTCCTGCAACCGCAACAAGGAGTCCGTCACCGCCGACCTCAAGTCCGACGACGGCAAACAGCTGTTGACCCGGCTGGTCCGCCAGGCCGACGTGCTGGTCGAGAACTTCCGCACCGGCGTGCTGGACCGGCTCGGCTTCCCGGTCGAGCGGCTGCAGGAGCTCAACCCACGGCTGGTGGTGCTGTCGATCTCCGGTTTCGGCCACGACGGGCCCGAGGGCGGCCGGGCCGGCTACGACCAGATCGCGCAGGGCGAGGCGGGCCTGATGTCGCTCACGGGCACCGGCCCGGACGACCCGATGCGCGTCGGCGTACCGATCGGTGACCTGCTGGCCGGCATGTACGGCGCCTACGGTGTCGCGGCCGCCCTGCACGAGCGGGACCGCACCGGCGTCGGCAAGGTCGTGCGTACGTCGCTGCTGGCCTCGATCGTCGGGGTGCACGCGTTCCAGGGGACCCGCTACACGGTGGCCGGCGAGGTGCCGCACGGGCAGGGCAACCACCACCCGTCGATCTGCCCCTACGGCCTGTTCCACTGCGCCGACGGGCTGCTGCAGATCGCGGTCGGCTCCGAGAGCCTCTGGCGCCGGCTGGCGGCGGAGTTCGGGCTGCCGGCCGACGAGCCCGGGTACGCCAGCAACGCCCAGCGGGTGCGCAACCGGGAGGCCGTCGTGGCGGCGGTCGACGCGGCCTTCGCCCTGCACCCGCTGGCCGACCTGCTGCCCCGGCTGGCGGCGGTCGGGGTACCGGCCGGAGAGGTGCGCACCCTGGACCGCGTCTACGACTGGGACCAGACCCGGTCGCAAGGCCTGCTGGTCGAGGTGGAGCACGCCACCGCCGGCCGGCTGACCCTGCCGGGCCCGCCGCTGCGGTTCGACGGCGACGACGCGCTGGCGCACCTGGCGCCTCCGACCCTCGGCCAGCACGACGCCTCGGTGCGGGCCTGGCTGGACGAGGTCGACCCGCCGCGTGTCCCCTAGGGTCCAGGCCATGCGAGTGCTCATCGCCCTGGGCGGCAACGCCATGACCGGGCCGGACGGGAGTGCCACGCCAGAGGACCAGGACCGCGCGATCGGCGTCGCGATGCAGAGGGTCGCCGACCTGGTGGCAGGTGGTGTCGAGGTGGTGCTCACCCATGGCAACGGCCCGCAGGTCGGCAACCTGCTGGTGAAGAACGAGCTCGCCGCGCACGTCGTCCCGCCCGTCCCGCTGGACTGGTGCGGCGCGCAGACGCAGGGCACCATCGGATTCCTGATCCTCGACGCGCTGGACAAGGCGCTGGCCGACAGGGGAGTCGATCGGCGTACGGCCACCGTGGTGACCCGCACGCTCGTCGACGGGGAGGACCCCGGCTTCGCGCACCCGACCAAGCCGGTCGGCCGCTACCTGCCCGAGGACCAGGCCCGCGCGCTGATCGAGCACGGCCAGGTCTGGGAGGACCGCGGCGCCAAGGGCTGGCGGCGAGTGGTCGCGTCCCCGGAGCCGATCACGGTCCTCGACGCGGCCACGATCACGACCTTGGCCGACTCCGGGTACGTCGTGGTGGGAGCCGGCGGAGGCGGGATCCCGGTGGTGCGTGACCCGGACGGGACGCTGCGCGGGGTCGAGGCCGTCATCGACAAGGACCTCGCGGCAGCGCTGCTCGCGCGGGACACTGGCGCGGAGGTGCTCGTGATCGCCACCGACATCGAGCACGTGGTGCTCGGGTACGGCACCGACGACGAGCGGCCGCTGCACCGGGCCACGCCGGAGGAGATGCGCGAGGTCGCGCACGAGCAGAAGTTCGCGAGCGGCAGCATGGGCCCGAAGGTGGAGGCTGCCGTCAGGTTCGTGGAGTCCGGTGGGCGACGCGCCGTCATCACGTCGTTGGAGATGATCGAAGAGGCGGTGCACGGGCGAGCCGGCACTGTCGTCGAACGAGGAAGGTCCTGACGCCATGTCGAACCTGTCGAACCCCCAGCCCATCGAGGTCCACAAGGTCGCTCTGGAGAGCGTCTCGGACGCCTCCGGGCTCGCCGACCTGATCGACAAGGGTCTGATCGAGGCCGACCGGGTCATCGCGGTCATCGGCAAGACCGAGGGCAACGGCGGCGTCAACGACTACACCCGGATCATCGCCGACCGTGCGTTCCGCGAGGTGCTCGAGGCGCGCGGCACCCGCCCGATGGACGAGATCAAGCAGATCCCCATCGTCTGGTCCGGCGGGACGGATGGAGTCATCTCGCCGCACGCCACCATCTTCGCCACCACGGACGCCGACAAGGTCCCGGCCACCGACGAGCCGCGTCTCTCGGTCGGCTATGCGATGAGCGAGCAGATCTTCCCCGAGGACATCGGCCGGCTGCCGATGGTCGAGAAGGTCGCGGCCGGAGTGAAGATCGCGATGGAGCGGGCCGGCATCACCGACCCCGCCGACGTGCACTACGTGCAGACGAAGACCCCGCTGCTGACCCTCGAGACCATCACCGACGCCAAGCGGCGCGGCAAGGACGTCTGGACGGAGGACACCCTCAAGTCGATGGACGTGTCGAACTCGACCACAGCGCTGGGTGTGGCGCTCGCTCTAGGCGAGATCGAGATGCCGAAGACCGAGCAGATCCACAAGGACCTGTCGCTGTTCTCCTCGGTGGCCAGCTGCTCATCCGGCGTCGAGCTGGACCAGGCGCAGATCGTCGTGCTCGGCAATGTGCGCGGCGTCGGTGGCCGGTTCCGCATCGGGCACAGCGTGATGAAGGACGCGCTGGACGCGGACGGCGTCTGGGAGTCGATCCGCAGCGCGGGTCTGGACGACCTGCCCGAGCGACCGCACACCAGCGACCTGCGCGGCCGGGTGGTCAACGTCTTCTGCAAGTGCGAGGCCGACCCGACCGGCCGGGTCCGCGACCGCCGCAACATCATGCTGGACGACTCCGACGTGCACTGGCACCGGCAGATCAAGTCCTGTGTCGGGGGAGTCGTCGCGTCGGTCACCGGTGACCCCGCTGTGTTCGTCTCGGTGGCGGCCGTGCACCAGGGACCGTCCGGCGGCGGCCCGGTCATCGCTATCGTCGAGCCCGACGCCGGCTAGCGTTCCGGACGGGAGCGGAGCAGGGAGAGCACCGTCGCGTCGGAGGTCTGGTCGAAGCGGTCGTAGAAGCGGCTGACCGCGCCGAACCGCTGCGCCGTCAGCAGCGCCACGACCTCGCAGCCCTCGGCGGCCAGCCCGGCAACGGTCGCGGCGGCGACCACGGGCGCGGCGACCACCACCCGGGCGGCACCGCCGGCCCGCACGTCCCGGACGGCGGCTCGCGCGGTGACGCCGGTGGCGATCCCGTCGTCGACCAGCACCACCGTCCGCCCGTCCACCGCTGTCGCCGGACGACCTTCCCGGTACGCCGACACGCGGCGCCCGCACTCCGCCCGCTCTGCCTCGACCACGGCGGACAGGTCGGCCGGAAACAACCCTGCAGCCGCGAGCCCGAAGTCGTCCCACACCACCAGGCCGGCTTCAGTGACGGCGCCGAGGCCCAGCTCCGGCTGCCCCGGCCGGCCGACCTTGCGCACCACCAGGACATCGAGCTGCGCCGACAACGCCGCGGCCACCGGGGCGGCCACCTCCACCCCGCCGCGGGCCAGGCCCAGCACCAGCGGCCCCGTCAGCCCGGCCGCCGCCAGCCGGTCGCCGAGCCGGGCGCCGGCTACGGCCCGGTCGGCCCACCGCTCGGTCACGGTTCCAGGATGCTCGCTACGCTCCGGCCGGTGTCCAGCGACGCCGGCAGCAGGTCGATCCCCGACCCGGGGTACGCCTTCGACGACGGCGGCGCCGACGCCGAGCTGGTCGCGGCCGTCGCGGCCCACGCCGCCGACCCGGCCCGGCTGCCCGCGGTGCT
>JAVEDA010000411.1 GCA_030841195.1 Actinomycetota bacterium
CCCTCGGGCAGACCCGCCGCGTGCAGCGCTCCAGCCCAGGCCTCCCGGCGGGAGACGCCGTGCACGAACTCGTCCGGCCCGGCGACGTGGGCGATCACCTGGTGGCCAAGCTCGACCAGGTGGGCAACGGCGGCGACGATGCCGGGCCGGTCGTCGACGGCCACGCACGGCTGGCTCTCATCGGTGCAGTACGGACCGATCCAGACTGCCGGCAGGCCGAGCTCGGCCAGGAGGTTCGGGCGGGGGTCGTCGACCCGCAGGTCGGTCAGGAACACACCGTCGACGCGGCCGTCGGCGGCCAGTCCCCGGTAGCCCGCGAGCTCGCGCTCGCGATCGGGCACGACCTGCAGGAGCAGCGACTGCCCGAGCGGCGACAGCGTCGACTCGATGCCGGCGATGAAGCTCGGGAAGAACGGGTCGGCGCCCAGGGTCTCCGGCGGGCGCCGGATCACCAGTCCCACCGCCAGCGCCCGGGAGGCGGCCAGGGCCCGGGCCCGGTGGCTCGGCGTCCAGCCCAGCTCGGCGGCCACCGCGAGGATCCGGTCCCGCGTCCCGGGTGCGACCCCGGGCCGGTCGTTCAACGCGAAGGACACCGCACCCTTCGACACACCCGCGCTGCGGGCGACGTCGGAGATGGTGGGGCGGCGGGCGGACATGCGTGTACTAAAGCGGTTTAGTTACCACGATGTCAAAAATCGCACCGTTCGCCCGGTCCGCCGGGTCCGTTCGCTGTGGTCACTGGGTGAGCACGTCGTAGCCGAGCCGCAGGATGAGCGCGACGACGACGGTGAGGAACACCGCCCGGACGAAGCCGCTCCCCCTGCTGATCGCGGTGTGTGCGCCGAGCCAGCCGCCGGCCACGTTGCAGGCGCCCATCGCCAGCCCGAGCCGCCACATCGGCGCCCCTTGCGGGATGAACACCAGCAGCGCACCGATGTTGGTGGCCAGGTTGACGATCCGGGCGGTGGCCGATCCCGGCAGGAACGCGTAGCCGAGCAGCCCGACCAGGGCGACCACGAGGAAGGCACCCGTGCCCGGCCCGAAGATCCCGTCGTAGAAGCCGATCGCCGCCCCGGCCGCAGCTGCTACCAGGTGATGCCGGTGGCCGGAGAATCGCAGCCGCTCGACCAGGCCCATCTGCGGCCGGGCGAAGGTCCAGGCGGCCACGGCGATGAGCAGCACCAGGACGAGCGGCTCGAAGACGGTGCGCGGCAGGAGCGACGCGCACAGCGCGCCGCCCGCGGCGCCGACCAGGGCGACCGCCGCCATCGGAAGAGCGGTGCGCAGGTCCGGCCGGACCCGCCGCTGGTACGTCAGCGCCGAGGCGGCCGTCCCGCACACCGAGGAGAGCTTGTTGGTGGCGAGCACCGCCGCCGGCGACGCGCCAGGCAGCACCAGCAGCAGGGCCGGCAGCTGCACCAGGCCGCCGCCGCCTGAGATCGCGTCGACCCAGCCGGCGAAGAGCGCGGCCAGGCAGAGCAGCAGCACCTGGTCCAGACCCGGCACGGGAGCTCAGCGCCAGCCGTCGACCACGGCGAGGAGGTCGGCGAGCCGTTCGACGACCGC
The DNA here is from genome assembly GCA_030841195.1 of Actinomycetota bacterium. Lineage (GTDB taxonomy): Bacteria > Actinomycetota > Actinomycetes > JACCUZ01 > JACCUZ01 > JAVEDA01. Next base: position 1,567 of record JAVEDA010000411.1, read on the forward strand.
GTCGGGGTCGCCCTCGACGTGCCCCTTCTGCGAGTCGGGGATCGTGCTGTGCGGCACCAGCACGGCGCGCATGCCGACCTGCTTGGCCCCGTGGATGTCGTCGAACGGCCGGTCACCGACGAACACCGCGCGCTCCGGCTGCTCGACGCCTACGGCGGCCAGCGCGGCGCGGAACGCCTCCGGGTGCGGCTTGGTCCACGGGATCTCGCTGGAGTAGACGGCTCCGTCGATCAGTTGCAGCACCCCGTCGCGACGGAAGACCCGCTCGTGGAACTCCCGGGTCCACAGCGTGTTGGACAGCACGCCGACCTTGATGCCGCGCTCGCGCAGCCCGGCCAGCAGGTCCGGCACGTCGGCGTCGGTGAACGTGTGCGGCTCCCAGAACGCGTGGTAGGCCGCGAGGGCCTGCTCGTGCCGGTCACCGCTCGGCTCGACGCCGACACCGCGGAAGATCTCGTCGAGGGTCGCCGACCGGTGGTGCTCACGACCGGCCCGCCACGCGTCGTCCTCGGCGGACAGGATCCGCGCCGACAGCTCGTCGGCGTGCTCGAAGTCGTAGACCTCGGCGTAGCGCAGCCACTGCTCGCGCAGGTCGATCGGGTGCCACGGCGTCAGCGTGCCGCCCCAGTCGAAGACGACAGCCTCGACGGTGCCGGCGGTCACGAGCGGACGGCGGCCACGACCGTCGCCGCCGCCTCCGCGACCGGGACGTCCTCCCGCTCGCCGGTACGCCGGTCGCGCACCTCGATGGTGCCGTCGGCCAGGCTGCGGCCGACCACGACGACCGTCGGCATCCCGAGCAGCTCCGCGTCCTTGAACTTCACGCCCGGCGAGACGCCGCGGCGGTCGTCATAGAGGACATCGAGACCCTGTGCCACCAGGTCGTCGGCCAGCAACTGGGCCGCGTCGAACACCGTGTCGTCCTTGCCGGTGGCCACCAGGTGCACGTCGACGGGAGCCACGGCGCGCGGCCAGCAGAGTCCGATGTCGTCCAGGGTCGCCTCGGCGATCGCTGCAATCGCCCGGGACGGCCCGATGCCGTAGGACCCCATCGTGACCACCTGCTGCTTGCCGTTCTCGTCGAGGACCTTGAGGTCGAACGCCTCGGCGTACTTGCGGCCGAGCTGAAAGATGTGGCCCATCTCGATGCCACGGGCGGTGACCAACGTGCCGCCGTCGTCGTTCGGACAGGGGTCGCCCTCCCGCACCGAGGCAGCCTCGATCGTGCCGTCGCCGGTGAAGTCGCGGCCCGCGACGAGGTCGAAGACGTGCCGGCCAGGCTCGTTCGCTCCCGTGATCCATCGGGTGCCCTCGACCACCCGCGGGTCGAGCAGGTAGCGCACGCCCGCGGGCTTCTCGGCCCCCAGCGCGGCCGGCCCGATGTAGCCCCGGACCAGCCCCGGGTGGGACGCGAAGTCCTCGTCGGTGAACGGCTCGACGGTCGCCGGCAGCACCACGGCCTCGAGCCGCTTCTGGTCGACCTCGCGGTCCCCCGGCAGGCCGATCGCCAGCAGCTCGGTCTTGCCGTCCGGCAGCCGCAGCTTGACCACCACGTTCTTCAGCGTGTCCGCGGCGCCCCACTGACGATCGTCGCGACGCAGGTCCGCGCGCGCATTGGCCAGCCCGACCAACGTCTCGATGGTCGGGGTGTCGGGCGTGTCCTCGACGTGGGCGGCGGGCGGCCCCTCGACGGTGTCGTACGGGATGGCCGGTGGCACCAGCGTGCGCAGGGCCTCGACGTTGGCGGCGTAGTCGCAGGTGGTGCACCGGACGTAGGTGTCCTCGCCGACCTCGGCGGGCGTGAGGAACTCCTCGCTCTTCGAGCCGCCCATCGCCCCGGACAGGGCCGACACGATCACGTAGTCGAGCCCGAGCCGGTCGAAGATGCGGATGTAGGCGTCGCGGTGCGCGGCGTACGAGCGGTCCAGGCCGGCGTTGTCGATGTCGAAGGAGTAGGAGTCCTTCATCACGAACTCGCGGCCGCGCAGCAGGCCGGCCCGGGGCCGCTGCTCGTCCCGGAACTTGGTCTGGATCTGGTAGAGCCACAGCGGCAGGTCCTTGTACGACGAGTAGAGGTCCTTCACCAGCAGGGTGAAGAACTCCTCGTGGGTCGGCCCGAGCATGTAGTCCGCGCCCTTGCGGTCCTGGAGCCGGAACACGTCGTCGCCATACTCGGTCCAGCGGTTGCTCTTGTCGTAGGGCTCCTTGGGCAGCAGCGCCGGGAAGTGCACCTCCTGCGCGCCCATCGCGTCCATCTCGTCCCGGATGATCGCCTCGATCTTGCGCAGCACCCGCCACCCGAGCGGCAGGTACGTGTACCCGCCGGGCGCGGTCCGGCGGATGTAGCCGGCCCGGACCAGCAGCCGGTGGCTCGGCACCTCCGCGTCGGCCGGGTCCTCGCGGAGGGTGCGCAGGAACAGCGTCGACATCCGCAGCAGCACAGGGTTTTCCGATCGTCGGGGGTGCAGGCCCCGAGGATAACGAGACGTACGCCGGGTGGCCGACCCGGTTTCACCGGAACGCTGTCACCGAAACGCAGTGGCCTGGATGCCGTAGAGCTCGGCGTAGCGCCCGCCCAGCGCCATCAGGTCGGCGTGGGTGCCCACCTCGATCAGCCGGGCACCGTCCAGCACCACGATCAGGTCGGCCATCCGGACGGTCGAGAACCGGTGCGACACGAGCACGGTGACCCGCCCGTTGGTCACCTCCTCACGAGCCGCCTCGGCGAACCGCTCGAACAGCGCATGCTCGGTCTCCGCGTCCAGCGCGGCGGTGGGCTCGTCCAGCACCAGCAGCAACGGCTCGTCGCGCATGAAGCCGCGGGCCAGCGCAAGCTTCTGCCACTGGCCGAAGGACACCTCGATGCCGTCGTCCCAGGAGGGCCCGAGCTGGGTGTCCAGCCCGGCCGGGAGCCGGTCGACCACGTCGCCTGCCCCGGCCCGGCCGACGGCGGTCGCGGCCGCCGCCCGATCGCCGAGCCGGTCCAGGTCACCCAGCCCGACGCCGTCCAGCGCCCGCAGCTCGAACCGGAAGAAGTCCTGGAAGGCACCGGCCAGCCGGGCTCGCCACTCCGGCACCGACATCGAGGCGAGATCGACGCCGTCGACCTCGATCCGGCCCGCGTCGGGGTCGTAGAGCCGGGCCAGCAGCTTGACCAGCGTCGTCTTGCCCGCGCCGTTGTCGCCGACCACGGCGACGACCGACCCGGCCGGCAGGTCCAGGGTGACGTCGTCGATGACCAGCCGGTCCGACCCTGGGTAGCGGAACGAGACGTGCTCGAGGTGGATGCCGGTGGCCAGCCGGGTCGGCGGCGTGCCGTCGGACCGGGCGTCGACCGCCGCGGCGTAGTCCTCGAGCCAGATCAGCCGGCGCGAGATGTCCAGCCAGATGGTGCGCAGGAACCCGAGCTCACCGACCGCAGCACCGACGAACTGGGACAGCTGGCTCCCGACCACGAGCACCAGCACGACGTCACCCGCCGAGGCGTCGATCGCGGTGGCCGTGAAGACGACCGCCCCGACGTAGCCCAGCCCGAAGACCGCCCAGGCGAGGCTGCTCCACACTGCCGTGCCCCACTTCGCCCGGGCCATCGGACGGTAGAGGGTCTGCCACTCCGCGCGCCGTCGCTCGGCGAGGGCGGCCCCGTTGCCGGTCACCCGCAGCTCCTTGCCAGGTGGCGCGGTGGTCCCGAGGACGAACAGGTGCCGGGCCCGCCGTTCGTGCTGGGCCACCCGCCGGCGCACGGCCTGCTCGATCCCCGGCCGCCAGGTCGCGGCCACCACGGTCGGCACCGCGAACAGCACCAGCAGCCCGAGCGCCGGGTGCACTTGGGTCATGAGGAGCACCTCGACGATGGCCAGCCGGAGCACCCAGCCCAGGGTGGAGAACAGCGACATGAAGAGGTGGTCCAGCCCGAAGGTGTGCCGCCGCAGCACCTCGAGCCGGTCCATGTGCTCGCGCCGCTCCTGGTGCGCGATGGTCGCCACGGTGGCGTGCAGCTCGGCGACGTGGGCCTCCAGCGCGATCGACACCCGGTCGCGGAACCGGCGGCTGAGCCGGTCGAAGACGACCTGCAGCCTCCACAACAACGTCGCGGACAGCGCCAGGCCGAGAGCGGCCACGCGCACCCGGGTCTCGGCGCCGTCGTTCACCCCGTCGACGAGCAGTGCCAGCCAGAGGCCGACGAGAGACTGCGGCAGCGCGACCGCGAGGGTCATCAGCAGCGAGGCCACGAGCAGCCGCGGCTCGATGGCGTAGGCCAGCTTGACCATCCGCCAGAGCGACTCCAGCGACGGCGGCAGGTCGGCGTCGGTCGCCTTGTCCGCTCGCTTCTCCTCCTGCCTGCGGCTCTCAGTCGAGCGACTCATGGACGACCTCCTCCCCCCGCTCGTCGTACTCGGTGAACCGGGAGGCCTGCAGCTCGAACATCGTGAGGTAGCGGCCGCCGAGCGCCATCAGCTCGGTGTGGGTGCCGAGCTCGACCACCCGGCCGTGCTCGAGCACGCAGATGCGGTCGGCCTTGCGGACCGTGGAGAACCGGTGCGACACCAGGATCGTGGTGCAGCCGCGGGTCTCGGTGAGGATCCGGTCGAAGATCTCCGCCTCGCCGCGGACGTCGAGGGCGGCGGTGGGCTCGTCGAGGAGCACCACCCGAGCGCCCTGCCGGACGGCGGCCAGCGCCCGCGCCAGCGCGACCCGCTGCCACTGACCGCCGGAGAGGTCGGTGCCGTCCTGGTAGCCGCGCGCGAGCACGGTGTCGAGGCCCACCAGGCCATCCGCGCCCGCGGCGGTCAGGGCCGCCGTCACCACGGCGTCGTCGGCACCCATCGGCGCGACGTTGTCGCGCAGCGGCAGCTCGTAGCGGACGAAGTCCTGGAAGACGGCGGTCACCGTCTGCCGGTAGTCGGCCAGGTCGAGGTCCCGGATGTCGACGCCGTCGACCTCGATCGAGCCCTGCTGAGGGTCGTAGAGGCGGCAGAGCAGCTTGGCCATGGTGGTCTTGCCGGCGCCGTTCACGCCGACGACGGCCATCGAGGTGCCGGCCGGGACGGTCAGGTCCACGCCGGCCAGCACCGGCGGCTGGTCCGCCCCGTAGCCGAAGGTCACGTCCCGGAACCGGACCTCCGGCGCGGTGGACCCAGGCTGGTGCGGTCGGTTCGCGCCCGGCGCCAGCGCCCCGGCTGCCGCCATCTGGGCGGGCAGCCGCAGGGTGGCCGCGGCCGGCGCCGCGGCAGTGTCCAGAGCCCAGCTCAGGCCGCCGAAGGCGACTGCGCTGGCGCCGACCGCGGCCTGCAGGTACGTCGTCGCAGCGCCGAGCCCGATGCGCCCGTCGAGCACCGCCTCGGCCAGCGACCAGAACACCAGGGCGTTCCCCGCCAGCACCACCAGCAGCGCCCCCACCAGCGGCCGCTCCCGGAGCCGGGTGGCCTCCCACTGCAGCTCGTAGAGCCGGGTACGCCGGGTGGTGAACCGGTCGATCACCCAGCCGGCCAGCCCGAACAACCGCAGTTCCTTGGCGGCGGGGGGCTCGACCGCGAGGTCGTAGGCGTAGGCCGCGTGCCGGTGCTCGGCGCGCACCTCCGCGGTGTTGCGGTCCTTCCAGACACCGCTCTCCCGGAGCAGCCGGTGGGTCGCTCCCCAGGCGACCAGCAGAACCAGCGGCGCCCACCAGGCGAAGCCGAACAGCACGCCGGCGGACAGCACTCCGGACACGAGCAGGACCAGGCCGCCCGCGATGAAGTCCATCCCGACCACCAGCGGTGGGCCGTTCATGCCGAGGTCGAAGTCGCGGGCCATCGAGAGGTCCTCGGCGAGCTCGTTGCTCTCCAGGTGTCCCATGCCCGGCGGGGTCACGGCGGCCACCATCAGCCGGTCGTGCAGCCAGTCGGCGGTGGTGGCCCCGAGGATGGCACTCACCGCCTGCTGGACCGGGGTGAGCACCTGCAGCAGCACGAACACGACGCCGACGAAGGTCAGCGGACCTGTCAGCGACGACCCGTCGCGCACCGCGCCCACGAGGACACCGGTCGACACGGCCAGCAGCGCCGGCAGCGCGCCGCGCAGGAGCAGCAGCGCCCACCAGCCCACGGCCAGCCGCGGCGAGGCGCGGTACAGCACCCGGAAGAAGGTGACGGTGTCGTGCGACCGCAGCCGTGCGAGCATTGCGCCGCCGCCCTCCCGCCGATCGTCCGAACCACGCCCCAGTCTGCGGCCCTCGACGGACTGGTGGGTTCGCGGGGTCATGTCAGCCGGTGGAGCCCGCGCACCGACCACTCGGCGTCCCCGCCGCCTGGCCCGCCGAAGTGGACCGGCAGCCGGCGCACCCGACGCCACGCCAGCCGGTCCACTTCGCAACCTAGAACAGGACGGACATGAACGCGCCGACGTCGGCGAAGCCGACCCGCCGGTAGGTCGCCCGCGCGGCGTGGTTGAAGTCGTTGACGTAGAGGCTCACGACCGGAGCGGCATCGCGGGCCAGCTCGGCGACCGCTGCCATCCCGGGCGCCGCGAGCCCGCGGCCCCGCAGGTCGGGCGGCACCCACACCCCCTGCACCTGGCAGGCGGCCGAGCTGACCGAGCCGAGCTCGGCCTTGAAGATGACCCGGCCGTCCTGGATCCGGGCGAAGGCCCGGCCTGTTCCCACCAGCTCGGCGATCCGGCTGCGGTAGGACGCACCACCGTCGGCGCCGAGCGGCGAGATGCCGACCTCCTCGGTGAACATGGCCACGCAGGCAGGGACCAGGATGTCCAGCTCGTCCGGCCGGACCCGCCGGACCTCGGGGTCGGGCGGCACGGCCGGTGGACCGGCGATCGACATCAGCGGCTGCGGGTCGCGGACCTCGCGGGCTGGCCCCCAGGCGGGCGCCAGCTCGGCCCACATGCCGGCGACCGCATTACGCTCCCCCACGATCGACGCGCAGCGGCGGCCCTGGCGCCTGGCCCGCTCGGCGAAGGCCCGCACCGCCTCCGGGCCGGCCTGCACCGGCACCATGTTGGCGCCGGCGTGGCAGAGCGACTCGAGGTATCCGTCGACGGCGAACCCCCACATCTCACCGCCGAGCCGAGCCGGGTCCAGCCCGACGGCCTCCACCCGGGAGGCCACGAACACGTCGGTGACGGGGTCCCGGGTGAGCACGTCGGTCACCGCCGGCAGGTCCTCGGGCCGCAGCACACGCAGCGACGTGCTGCGCAGCATGACCCCGGTCCCTCCTCGCTGGTGGGCGTTCCTCGCCGGACCGCGGACGCTAGGAGACGCTCACCGCCGGCTCGCCCGAGGCTACGCCCTCGGTCTCCATCTGCTCGGCGATTCGCATCGCCTCCTCGATGAGGGTCTCGACGATCTGCGACTCCGGCACCGTCTTGATCACCTCGCCGCGGACGAAGATCTGGCCCTTCCCGTTGCCCGACGCCACCCCGAGGTCGGCCTCACGCGCCTCCCCCGGACCGTTGACCACGCAGCCCATCACCGCGACGCGCAGCGGCACGGTGAGCCCCTCGAGACCCGCGGTCACCTGGTCGGCCAGGGTGTAGACGTCGACCTGGGCTCGCCCGCAGGACGGGCAGGACACGATCTCCAGGCCTCGGGTCTTGAGGCCGAGCGACTCGAGGATCTGGTTGCCGACCTTGACCTCCTCGACCGGCGGTGCCGACAGCGAGACCCGGATCGTGTCGCCGATGCCCTCGGCCAGCAGGGCGCCGAACGCGACGGCCGACTTGATGGTGCCCTGGAAGGCCGGCCCGGCCTCCGTGACGCCGAGGTGCAGCGGGTAGTCGCACTGCTCGGCGAGCAGCCGGTAGGCGTTCACCATGACGACGGGGTCGTTGTGCTTGACCGAGATCTTGATGTCGCGGAAGCCGTGCTCCTCGAACAGCGAGCACTCCCACAGCGCCGACTCCACCAGCGCCTCGGGCGTGGCCTTGCCGTACTTCGCCAGCAGCCGCTTGTCCAGCGACCCGGCGTTGACCCCGATCCGGATCGGGACCTTGGCGGCGTTCGCCGCGTCGGCGATCTCCTTGACCTTGTCGTCGAACGCCTTGATGTTGCCGGGGTTGACCCGGACTGCGGCACAGCCGGCGTCGATCGCGGCGAACACGTACTTGGGCTGGAAGTGGATGTCGGCGATCACCGGGATCTGCGACTTCTTCGCGATGGCCGGCAGCGCGTCGGCGTCGTCCTGGGTGGGGCAGGCCACCCGGACGATCTGGCAGCCGGTGGCCGTGAGCTCGGCGATCTGCTGCAGGGTGGCGTTGATGTCGGTCGTCGGCGTCGTGGTCATCGACTGCACCGACACCGGGGCGTCGCCCCCGACGAGCACGCCGCCGACGTCGATCTGTCGGGAGACCCGCCGGGTCGCGAGCGGCCGGGGCGGCGTCTCGGGCATGCCGAGAGAGACGGTCATAGAACCAGTATCGCTCGCGAGCGGGGTCGGGACCGACGACGCCTACTGCAGGGTGATGGGGTTCACGATGTCGGCGGCCAGGGTGAGCAGCGTCAGGCCGCCGAAGAGCAGGACCACGAGGTACGTCGCGGGCAGAAGCTTGTTGTAGTCGACCCGGCCCGGGTCGGGTCGGCCGCGACGGGCGGCCAGCCAGGACCGGACCCGCTCGAACCACGCCACCGCGACGTGGCCGCCGTCCAGCGGCAGCAGCGGGAACAGGTTGAACACGCCGATGAAGACGTTCAGGCCACCGAGCAGCGCCAGGAAGATGATCGGCGCCCCGAGCTCGACGGCCTCGCCGCCGATCCGGCTGGCGCCGACGACGCTGATCGGCGTCTCCTGGTCGCGCTCCCCGCCGCCGAGCGCGTCGAACAGCTTCGGGATCTTCGACGGGAAGGCGCCGAGGGCCTTGAACGTCTGCTCCACCGTCGAGCCGAGGAAGGTGACCGAGCCGCCCACGGCCCCGGCCGCCGAGTAGTGCAGGATCCGCTTCGGGTAGCGGACCGAGATGCCGATGGCGGACACCGTGGATAACGGGCCGGTGAGCTCCGTGTCGGTGAGCGCCGGCCGCTGGGTGGCCACCAGGGTTGCGGTGGTGGTGTGGACCGTCCCGGCGCGCCGGTAGGTCAGCTGCACCGGCCCGGGCGGTGCCGCGCGAACGGCCTTGACCAGGTCGCCGTACGTCGTGACTGGCTTGCCCCCGATGGAAGTCACCAGGTCGCCGTGCTGGAGACCGGCCGCCCTCGCCGGACCCGCCGGGTCACCGGCGCGACAGTCCCGCAGGGTCTTGTCCTTGGTCAGGTCGAAGCCCGGGATGACACAAGCGGAGACCTGACCGACCACCGGTCGCGCGTCCAGCGGCTTGAAGCTCTGCGCCGCCGGGTTGGGCAGCCCGGTCGCGACGGCCGCGGCGTAGAAGATGAACAGCGCGAGCACGAAGTGGGTGGCCGACCCGGCGACGAGCACGATCGTGCGCTGCCAGAGGGGGTACCTCCAGAACGCCCGGTCCCGGTCCTCCGGCGGGACCTCCTCGAGCGGGGTCATCCCGACGATCTTCACGAAGCCGCCGGCCGGTATCGCCTTGAGGCCGTACTCCGTCTCGCCCCGCTTGGTCGACCAGATGGTGGGTCCGAAGCCGGCGAAGTACTGGGTGGCCTTCATGCCGAACCGCTTGGCGGTGAGCAAGTGGCCCGCCTCGTGCAGGCAGACGGACACCAGGATGCCGATCGCGAAGATCAGCACACCGATCCAGAAGCTCACGTCGGTGGTTCTCCAGTCGTCAGGTCGGTGGCACGCTGGCGGGCCCAGGTCTCTGCCTGGACAACATCGGCAACGGTCGAGAGGTTCCTTACCTCGTGCTCGTCGAGCACCCGCGCGAGGGTGTCCACGATACCGGTGAAGGGCAGCCGATTCTCGACGAAGGCCGCCACGCAGACCTCGTTGGCCGCGTTGTAGACGGCCGGGGCGGTGCCGCCGGCCAGCCCGGCGGCGCGGGCCAGCCCGACGGCCGGGAAGGCCTCGTCGTCGAGCGGCAGGAACTCCCAGGTGGCGGCCGTGGTCCAGTCGCAGCCGCTGGCAGCACCCGGCACCCGGTCCGGCCAGCCCAGGCCGAGCGCGATGGGCAGCCGCATGTCCGGCGGGCTCGCCTGGGCGAGGGTCGAGCCGTCGACGAACTCCACCATCGAGTGCACGACCGACTGCGGGTGCACCACGACGTCGACCCGGTCCAGCGGGATGTCGAAGAGCAGGTGCGCCTCGATCAGCTCCAGCCCCTTGTTGACCAGGGTGGCGGAGTTGATGGTGACGACGGGGCCCATGTCCCAGGTCGGGTGTGCCAGCGCCTGCTCGACCGTGACGTCGTGCAGGTCCGCGCGGCTGCGACCCCGGAACGGCCCGCCGCTGGCGGTCAGCACCAACCGGCGTACTTCGTCCGGCCGGCCGCCGCGCAGGCACTGCGCGAGCGCCGAGTGCTCGGAGTCGACCGGGACGATCTGGTCCGGCCGCTGGACGGCAGCCTTGACCAGCGGGCCGCCGGCGACCAGCGACTCCTTGTTCGCCAGCGCCAGGGTGCGGCCCTCCGCCAGCGCGGCCAGCGTCGGCCCGAGCCCGATCGAGCCGGTGATCGCGTTGAGCACCACGTCGCAGGGCCACCGGGCCAGCTCGGTCGCGGCGTCCGGCCCGGCAAGGATCTTGGGCACCGGGTGCTCCCCGGCGTCGTACCCGCCCTTCTGGGCAGCGGCGTAGAACGCGAGCTGGAGATCCTGGGCGGAGCTGGCCCGGGACACCGCCACCGCCTCGACGCCGAGCTCGAGCGCCTGCCGGGCCAGCAGCTCGACGTTGCCGCCGCCGGCAGCCAGCCCCACCACCCGGAACCGGTCCGGGGCGTGCCGGACGATGTCCAGGGCCTGGGTGCCGACCGAGCCGGTCGACCCCAGCACCACGACGTCCCGGCGCTCGGTCACCGGGCCAGTCTCTCAGGGAGCAACCGGTGCAACCGGTTCCCGGGCCGCCTGGCTCTGCTCCGGCAGGCTGACGACGGCGTCGGTCTCCCGGATTCCGTGCCGGGACCAGAACAGGGCCAGCGGCGCGGGCGCCCACCAGTTCCACCGGCCGAGCAGCCGCATGGTGGCCGGCACGAGCAGGGCTCGCACCACGGTCGCGTCGATGATGATGGCGATCACCATGCCGACGCCGATCATCTTGATGAAGACGATGCCGGAGGTCGCGAAGGCACCGATGACCACGACCAGCAGCCCCGCGGCGCTGGTGATGATGCGGCCAGACTTCTGCAGCCCGGTAGCCACCGCGGCCGTGTTGTCGCCGGTCCGGTCCCACTCCTCGCGGACCCGCGAGAGCAGGAACACCTCGTAGTCCATCGACAGCCCGAACGCCATGGCCAGCATGAGGATCGGCTGGGTCGCCTCGATGGCTCCGGTGCTGGTGAAGCCGAGCAGCGACGACAGGTGGCCGTCCTGGAAGATCCAGACCAGGGCGCCGAAGGACGCCGCCAGCGACAGCACGTTCATCACCACCGCCTTGACCGGCAGCACGACGGAGCCGAAGGCGAGGAAGAGCAGGACGAGGGTGACGCCGACCACGAACAGACCCATCCACGGCAGGGTCGCCCCGAGGTTGGCGAGCAGGTCGCGCAGGTCGGCCGCCCGGCCGCCCACGAGGACCTCGGCGCCGGCCGGGTCGGGCACGTCGCGGACCTCGCCGACCAGGTCGCGCGCCTCGGTGGACATGCCCTCGAACCCGTGCCGCACCTCGACCAGGGCGGTGCTGCCGTCGGTGGCGGTCACCTCCGCGGACTGGACGCCGGGCAGGGCGGCCACCTGGTCGACGTACCGGCCTAGGGCAGCGCGGTCAGCGGCGTCGATCGGCCCGTCGGCGAAGGTCGCCACCGCGTCGATCGTCGTCGTGCCGCCGCCGGAGAAGTCGGTCAGCAGCGACTCGGACACGACCCGGCTCTCGGTGCCCTCGGGCAGCGCCCGGTGGTCGACCCCGCCGAACTCCACCCGCAGGAACGGCAGGCCGGCGACCAGCAGCAGCGGCACGATCACCGCGACGTAGGCGATCGGGCGGCGCATCACGCTGCGGGCCAGCCGGTACCACGCGCCGTGCCGCTGCTCTGCGGCCAGCGGGCCGACCGGCGTACGGCGGTGCAGGAACGGGATCCGGAGCGAGTCGACCCGCGGGCCGAGGACGGCGAGCAGCGCCGGCAGCACGGTCAGTGCGCCGACCATCGCGACCAGGACAGCCGCCATTCCGCCGAAGCCCATCGCCGCAGGAAGACCTGCGGGAAGAACAGCAGCGAGGCGAGTGAGATGGCCACGGTGAGGCCGGAGAACGCAACGGTGCGGCCGGCGGTGGCCATCGTGCGGCGCAGCGCCGCTTCGGTGTCCTTGCCGTTGCGGACCTCCTCGCGGAACCGGCTGACGACGAACAACCCGTAGTCGATCGCCAGGCCGAGGCCGAGCATCGTGACGATGTTGACCGCGAAGATGGAGACGTCGGTGGCCAGGCTGAGCAGCCGCAGCATCGTGAAGGCGCCGAGGATCGACAGGCCGCCGATCGCGAGCGGCAGGCTCGCGGCGGTGAGCCCGCCGAAGATGACGACGAGCAGCACCAGCACGACCGGCAGCGAGATCTGCTCGGCCCGGGCGATGTCCTCGCTCACCTGGGTGGTGATGTCGCTGCTGATGGCCGCGTCGCCGCCGAGCTGGACGTCCAGCCCGGGCGGCGCGGCACGCAGTGCGGGCTCGAGCTGGTCGTAGGTGTCCATCAGCTCGTCGTCGCCGCTGCCGGTCAGCTGCACGACGGCGTACGTCGAGCGGCGGTCGGTCGAGACGAACCGCGCGGCGTCCGGTCCGGCGGTCCAGGTGGTCGTGGTCGACGCCACCAGGTCGCGCGGCAGCGAGGCGAGATGCGCCTCGACGGCGCTGCGGAAGTCCGGGTCGTCCACGGTGCGGCCGCCGTCGCGGTACATGACCACCACGTCGGCGCCACCGCGCCCGACGGTGGCCTCGGTCTGCGTCTGCGCCCGGGCCGACTCGCTGCCCGGTGTCTCGAACCCGCTGGACACCATCGATGCGAAGACGCCGGTGCCCCACAGGGCGCCGACGGCGAGGAAGGCCCCGGCGAGGGCCAGGACGAGGCGGCGGTGGTGGAAGGTGACGTGTCCCAGCCGGTCGAACATGACGGTCTCCCCTAGCATGTCGTGAACACAGGTTGTGGTTGTGAACGACGTTCACTATGCTGACGGTGTTCACGCATGTCAAGGGTGTTCACAAGACGTTCCCGCGGGAACGTCGAGGAAGGTGGTCGGTGGTGGTCGAGCAGGCGGCGGTCACCCGGCGATCCCGGGTGCGGGACGCGACGGTGGCCGAGATCAAGGCCACCGCCCGGACCCTGCTGGTCGCCGAGGGGCCGGAGGCTCTCACGCTGCGGGCGATCGCTCGGGCGATGGGCATGACGGCGCCCGCGCTCTACCGCTACTTCGACAGCCACGAGGCGCTGGTCGGCGCGGTCTGCATGGACGTGCTCGACGAGATCACGGTGACCCTCGAGAGGGCCCGGGACACGGTGGGCACCGACGACCCGGTGGGCCGGCTGATGGCGGCCTGTCGGGGCTTCCGGGACTGGTCGCTGGCCCACCCGCGCGAGTTCCAGCTGGTGTTCGCCTCCGCCGGCGAGAGGCCCCCGGTCGAGCACGAAGGGGTCGGCGAGGACCTGTCGTTCGGCGCCGTGTTCCTCGCCATCTTCGTCGAGATATGGCAGGCGCAGCCGTTCGCCGTGCCCGATGACACGGAGCTCCCGGACCGTCTGGTCCAGCAGCTGCGGAGATTCTCGTGGTACGCCGGTGGCGTGCTGCCACTCGGTGCGCTGGCTGCCTACCTGTCGGGCTGGGTCCGGCTCTACGGCGGCGTGACGATCGAGGTGTTCGGGCACCTCGGCTTCGCGCTGGACGACCCCGAGCCGATGTTCGAGGCCATGCTGGCCGACATGCGCCGCCAGCTCAGCACGCCGCCAACCGGCTGAGAACCGTCAAGTTGCAGCGTCGTCCTGTCGATCACGCAGGGATGTACGAGACCTCCCGGCAGTCCCAGGACGCGCTGCTCACCCTCGACAAGGTGGCCGTGATGGCCAAGGTCGACCTCGGCACGGTGCAGGCCGCTGTGCGGGACCGCAAGCTGGTGGCTCAGCAGAGGCAGGGCGAGTGGCTCGCCACCGTCGCCGACGTCCGCAAGTGGATCGGCCGCCGCTGACCTGACGGGCACACTGTGCTCGTGCTCGTCTTGACTCGTACCGTCACCGAGTCCTTGTTGGACCTCGATGCCTTGCGCGACGCCCTGAGGCCCGCGATGGAAGACGTGAGCTCGGGCCGCGCGTCGATGCCGGCCAGGATCGCGGCCACCGTGCCGTCCGGTGGGCTCCTGGCCGCGATGCCGGCGTACGCCCCGACGGGCGGCGGACTGATGGCCAAGCTGGTGAGCCTCTTCCCGGGAAACTCGGGGACCACTCTGCCCACCCATCAGGCACTGGTGATCGTCTTCGATGCCGAGTCGGGCGAGCCCCTCGCCCTGCTGGACGGAACGTCGATCACCACGCTGCGCACTGCGGCCGGCTCAGCGTTGTCGGCAGAGCTGCTGGCACGCCCCGACGCAGGGACTCTGGCGATCCTGGGAACGGGGGTCCAGGCCCGCGCTCATGCCGAGGCGATGATGCGCGTGCGGCCGATCCAGCAGATCCGAGTCGCCGGGCGCAGTCGAGACCGGGCGGCGTCACTCGCCTCGGCGTTGCAGGACGCCCTCGGCGTCGATGCGCAGGCTGTCGACACCTACCAGGAGGCTTGCGCAGATGCCGACCTCGTCTGTGCGGCGACGCACTCGCCGGTGCCCGTGGTGGAACGGACGTTCCTGAAGCCGGGCGTCCATGTGACGTCGGTTGGCTACAACACCGATGGTCGCGAAGTCGACTCCGCGACGGTGGCTGACGCCCTGGTCGTGGTGGAGTCGGTCGCGGCCGTCCTGGCGCCACCACCGGCCGGGTGCAACGACCTGAGGCTGCCCATCGAGGAAGGCCTCATCGAGCCCGGACACATCCACGCCGAGATCGGTGACCTGCTCACGGGCGCCAAGGCCGGCCGCACCTCACCCGGTCAGATCACCCTGTACAAGTCGGTGGGAGTCGCCGCTCAGGACGCCGCAGCAGCGGACCTGGTTCTCACCGCAGCCCGAAGGCAGGGCCTCGGGGTCACGATCGACCTCTGGGCCTAGCGCGAGGTTTGCCATGACTACGCCGTTCACGTTCCTCGCCGACGCGTTCGATGTGTCGAGCGCACGCGAGCTCGGCGAGCGGGCCCGCGCCGCGGAGGATCTCGGCGTCAGCACGTTCGTCCTGCCGGACCACCTCGTGGGCCAGCCGGCCCCAGTGCCGTACCTCGCCGCCGTGGCCGCCCTCACTTCGCGCATCCGGATCAGCGCGTTCGTGCACAACAACGACCTTCGCCATCCCGCGGTGCTCGCCCAGGAGCTGGCCACTCTTGATGTCCTGTCCGAAGGGCGGCTGGACGTGGCGGTCGGGGCGGGATGGAACGAGGCCGAGTACACCGCCATCGGGCTGTCGTTCGACCCGGCCCGGGTCCGGCAGGCGCGGCTGGCGGAGTCGGTGACGGTTCTCAAGGGCTGCTTCGGCGCCGACCCGTTCTCGTTCGCCGGTGAGCACTACACGATCACCGACTACGACGCGCAGCCGAAGCCGGTGCAGTGGCCGCACCCACCGTTCTTCATCGGCGGTGGCGGCCGGGCCACCCTGGAGCTCGCCGCGCGCGAGGCGCAGACCGTCGGCTTCGCGCCCCGGATCCTGCGCGGTGGCGTGCCCGACCCGCTGTCGTTCACCTGGGCCGCGACCGAGGAGAAGATCGGCTGGGTCCGGGAGGCAGCCGGTGAGCGCTTCGACGAGCTGACCCTCAACGTCTACCCGTCGTTCTGGCCCGTCACGGTCACCGATGACCTGGAGGGTGAGGCCGAGAGGGTCGCGGCCGCGATGAAGGAGCGCAGTGGGCTCGAGCTGTCCGTGCGCGAGGTCATCGACTCACCGCACATCTTCATCGGGTCGCACGACCACTTCGTCGAGAAGTTCACGGGGCTGCGTGACCGCCTCGGCATCTCGTCGTTCCTGGTCGGCGACCTGGACCTGCTCGGCCCGGTCGTCGAGCAGCTCGCCGGGAGCTGACGCACCCGGCAGCAGACGCCCACCCCGTCGCGAGGACGAGGTGGGCGCCAGGTGGTGCGATGAGGGCTAGGCGGCGGGGTGGATGTATCCGGCCAGCCAGTCCTGCACGACCTTGATGTCGACGCGCTGGTAGCCGCCGAGGTAGCGGCAGTTGTTGGTGTAGCTGTAGCTCGTCACGGTCACGATGTAGCCGTTGAGGAAGGTCGGGCCACCGGAGTCACCGAAGCACGTGCCACCGGTCCCCCGGGTGTCGTTGATGTTGCCGTTGAGCTGGAGGATCTGGTTGGTCAGCTTCTGTCCGGGCTGGTCGGCGAACCGCCGGATCAGCGGGTACGACTCCGCGACGGGCTTCTGCGGCCCCGACGCCGGCTTTCGCACCTCAGTCCCGTAGCCGACGGAGGTGAACAGGGTCTTGTTCAGGACAGGCTGGGCGTAGGCGTCCAGGTAGTCCTGCGGAGCAATGGATGCCGGCGTGATGTTCGTGACCGGGTGGTCGAGCACGATCACACCGACGTCGTTCCAGTTGTCCAGGTCAGTGAAGTTCGAATAGGCAGGGTGAGCGTGTGCCGTGCCGGACAGGAAGCCCGCGGTCTCGATCTCGGCCTGGGTGTAGCCGGTCGCCGTGTTCGCTGCCACCGGGTATCCGTTCGGGGGCACGAGCGCCACGACGGAGCGGAAGTCCACGAGTGTCTTCCCAACCGTGTCGACGGTGCAGTGCGCTGCCGTCACAAGAACCGTGGGGGTGATCAGGGTGGCCGAGCAGCGGAACCGCCCATCCGGGCTGTAGAAGAGGATGAGCCCCACGTTCGGGTGGAGGCTGCCGTCGGCCTCCCCGCCTGTGACGGCGGCGGCCGGCGCGGCAGTTGCGAGCCCTGCCGTGAGGGCGATCGACAGTGCGGCGAGGGCCGCCTTCAGTCGCAACTGCATGAAATCCTCCGGTGATTGTCCGTTGTGTGAGCCGAACAGTAACCAGACGGCATCTGAGGCAGGAAGAGCTCCGGCGGTCACCTACTCCAACGCAGCAACGTGGATCGAGTTTTGTCACAACGGGTGACCCGCTGTGTTCGGCACCAGGGGGATCAGTGCTATAGCCAGCGACGAACCCGCCGCGTGTAGTCGTCGTACGGCGCACCGAACCGCTGGTACAGGAACCGTTCCTCGGGGTAGATCGCGCCCCAGAGGACGAGCAGCACCGCGACCGGGAACAGCACGAGCCCCCAGAACGTGGGTGCCAGCAACGCCAGCCCGAGGTAGAGCGCGAGCAGGCCGACGTACAACGGGTTGCGGGAGAGGCGGTACGGCCCCTCCTCGATGATCGCGTGGGTCGCCTGCCCCGGCAGCAGCCCGGTCTCGTGCCGGCGGAACAGCCACAGCGACCAGCCGTTCCACCCGACGAAAAGCAGCACCAGCGCCCAGCCGAGCGGAACCCGCCACCCGCCGAGGTCGACCGGGTCACCCCACAGAAGCGTGGCCAGCCAACCCGCCAGCAGGGGCGCGCCGATCGCGACCGGCGGCCAGAGCCGGAACGTGACGGTGCCCTCGGAACCGTGCACCATGCGC
Organism: Actinomycetota bacterium; assembly: GCA_030841195.1. Taxonomy (GTDB): domain Bacteria; phylum Actinomycetota; class Actinomycetes; order JACCUZ01; family JACCUZ01; genus JAVEDA01. The sequence goes on from JAVEDA010000411.1 coordinate 19,302, forward strand.
TCATTGTCGCGGAAGAACGTCAACAGGTGTTCAAGCGTGCACGCCGGGTGACGGAGCGGGGCTAGCCTCAGGGGGTGTCCAAGCCAGAGCACTGGGCCGGCTGCCTGGAGTTCGTGTTCGGAACCGACCTGTCGGGCCAGGTCAGGCACCGACTCCCCGCCGAACACGCCGTGCACGCCGTCCCTGCAGACGGCTTCTTCGCCCGCTGCGGCGCCGACGCGCGCAGCATGCAGCAGCTGGAAAAGCCCTGGCTCGAGTGGTTGGACCACTATCGCTGCACGATCTGCCATGCGCGGACCGAGGCGAGCTAAGCGGGGCGTATTCCGCTCGACATCGAGCCGAATTCCCGATGGCATCGGCACCGTGACCGGTCCACTGCACGAGGACGAGTTTCCGATCGATGTGGGTCTCGTTCGCGCTCTTGTTGACCGCGCGCTACCAGAATGTGCAGCCCTGCCGCTGATCCCGCTGCGATCGGGCGGATCCAGCAACGCCCTCTTCCGGCTGGGTAGTGAGCTCCTGGTCCGGCTCCCCCGACAACCTGGGGGGTCGGCAACCATGGAGAAGGAAGCGCGCTGGTTACCGCTGATCGGACCGAGGCTGCCAGCAGCGGTGCCGGAGATTGTCGCCCTTGGAGGTCCCGATCTCGGCTATCCCGAACGATGGTCGGTCGTGCGCTGGATCGAAGGGAGTGTCCCCGCGGTTGTCGATCCGAGATCGGACCTGGACGTGTCGCGCCGGTCCCTTGCGCTGGACCTCGCCGCCGTGATCACCGCGCTGCGGGACATCGATGTGCCACCCAGCGCGCTCAGTGATCCCGAGCTTCGCTGGTACCGAGGCGACCCACTGGGAAGCCAGGACGACCGAACACGCCGGGCCATCGAGGACTGCAGGGCCATCACCGACCTCGACCTCGACCTCGATATGGCAAGCCGGGTCTGGGACGGGGCCATGACTCTTCCCGGTATCGCGCAAGCGGCGGTCCCGCGGTGGTTCCACGGCGACCTACTGGCCGAGAACCTGCTGGTGTCCGAGGGTCGCCTGGCCGCGGTCCTGGACTTCGGCGGGCTGGCGCTAGGTGATCCCACGGTCGACCTCATCGTCGCGTGGGAGGTGCTGGATGATGCCTCGCGCGAGGTCTTCCGTCACGCCACCGGAGTTGACGAGCAGTCCTGGCTGGCGGGACGGGCATGGGCGCTGGCATTGGCCCTGATGACGTTCCCCTACTACTGGCGCAC
>JAVEDA010000412.1 GCA_030841195.1 Actinomycetota bacterium
CGTACAGCGGACTGCTCGAGCCGGTGCGCAAGGCGTTCGCGAAGGCCAACGGCGTGAAGCCGGCGCTGTTCAGCTCCAACTCCGAGGGCGCCTGCCCCGCTTGCAACGGCGCCGGCGTCGTGTACACCGAGCTCGGCGTGATGGCCACCGTGGCGACCACGTGCGAGGAGTGCGAGGGGAAGCGGTTCCAGGCGTCGGTGCTGGAGTACACGCTGGGCGGCCGGAACATCGCCGAGGTGCTGGCGATGTCCGTGACCGAGGCCGGGGAGTTCTTCGGCGACGGCGAGGCGGCGACGCCGGCCGCGCACAAGGTGCTCGACCGGCTGGCCGACGTCGGGCTCGGCTACCTCACCCTGGGCCAGCCGCTCACCACGCTGTCCGGAGGTGAGCGCCAGCGGCTCAAGCTGGCCGCCCAGATGGCGGAGAAGGGCGATGTGTACGTGCTCGACGAGCCGACCACCGGCCTGCACCTCGCCGATGTCGAGAACCTGCTCGCGATGCTGGACCGACTGGTGGACTCGGGCAAGTCGGTCGTCGTGATCGAGCACCACCAGGCGGTCATGGCGCACGCAGACTGGATCATCGACCTCGGGCCCGGCGCCGGCCACGACGGCGGCCGGATCGTCTTCGAGGGCACCCCCGCCGACCTGGTCGCCGCCAAGAAGAAGACCCTCACCGGCGAGCACCTCACGGCCTACGTCGGCGCCTGAGATGACGGGACGGCTGCACCATGTCATCCTGGACGCAGCCGACCGACGTCAGTTGCGCGTCGAACCGTTACTCGTGACGTCGTCCTTTGCGGCAGACGCCTCGTCCTTGACCGTCGCGGTGGCCTCGGTCGCGGTGCCCTTGACCGACTGCACTGCGTCCTTTGCCGGCCCGCGCAGGTTCTCCTTCGCGTTGCCCGCCGCCTCCTTGATCGGCGCCGTCAACGTGTCGGAGTGCTCACTCGCCTTGTCCTTGACCGCGGTGGCAGCCTCCTGCTCCTTCTCGGTCGCGGGCAGCAGCGACGAAGCCAGCCAGCCGACTCCGAAGGCGATCATCCCGGCAGCCAGCGGGTTGCCCTGGGTCTTCTGCCGGGCAGTCGTCGGAGCCGAGGTCACGGTGTCGCCGATCGAGGACGCCACCGACGATGCCTTGTCAGTGGCGCCGCCCATGGCGCTGTGGTCGTAGGGGTCGTCCTTGGATCCCATGATCTTCTCCTTGACTGAGCCGACCGCGCCCTTGGCCCGGTCGACCCGGCGCCCGACCACGCGGGAAGGGGTCACCTTCTCGGTCAGTGCGTCCACGTCACGGCTGAGGTCGGCGCGGGTCGACTCGATGTCGCGGCGGATGACCTCGGGGTCGTCGCTGCGCGTCGTCGTTCCGCCGGTTGTGATGTCGTTCGAGTAGGTGCTCATGTCGTCCTCTCAGTTGCCCTTGAGGGCGTCGGGAACTTCCTTCAGGGTCTGCACCGTGCGCTCCGGCTTGGGGTGCACGGTCTTGAGCCGGGAGCGGCCAAGCGAGTAGAGGACCGCGCCCACGACGGTCCAGAGCGCGGCAACGATCAACGCCGCCCAGGCTTCGTCCATGCCGTTGGCCAGAGCCCACCAGAGCGCAATCGAGGCGAACAGCGCGACCATGTACCCGGCGAACCCGGCGCCGCCGAGCATCCCCGCGGCCTTGCCAGTCTTTGTGGCCTCTGCCTTGACCTCCGCCTTGGCCAGTGCCAACTCCTGGCGCATCAAGGTGCTGAGATCGTTGCTCACCTCGCCGATGAGCTCCCCCACGGAGCGACCATGCACCTCGGGGGGCTCGGACGGCGTCGCCCGCTGGTCGGCGTACGTGTCGCTCATCGGTAGCCGCCGACGGACACGTCCACCCGCTCCTCCGGCAGCACGGTGGTCTCGGTGCCCACCATCGAGTCGTACGTCGGTGTGGCCGACACGTCGGCGGCGGAACCGCCGCCGGTGTCCGACCGCGTCGCGTCGACCGCGCCGCGGGTCAGCCGACCCGCGACGACACCTGCGGCCAGGGCGCCGAGCAGGAACGTGCCGGGCTTGCGGCGGGCCAGTGCCCGCACCTCGTCGAGCAGCTCGCCCGGCTCGCGCTGGTCCAGCCAGCCGGCCAGGTCCTGCACCTTGGCGGACGCCTGCTGGGCGAGGTCGGTGGCGAGACCGGACTGGCCGCCCTGGCCGTTGGCCATGCTCTGCAGCTCGGCGCCGAGCGACCGCAGCCCGGAGGCCGCCTTGTCCTTCTGCGCTCTCGACTGCTCGTGCGCCTGCTGGCCCACCTCACGGGTCAGGTTACGGGCCTGAGCCTTGCCTTCGTCGAGGACGTTCTTGCCCTGCTCGGCCGCCGTGCTCGCGACTCGCTGGCCGGACTCCTTGGCCGCGTCGGTGGTGCTGGTGCCCTCCAACGGGCGGTCGGCGGCCGGATAGCCGCCGTACGGTGCGTCGGTCATGACGCGACTCCCTCCAGATCGTCTGTCAACCTCTCCGGCGCGGTGTAGCCCAGGCCAGGCGCCCCAAACCACGCCGGCATACATGGCTCGCGGACGGGGCCGCGTCCTGAGCCGGCGGGTCTGGCAGGCTGACGCCCATGAGCACGAGCACGTCAATGGCCAGCCGCGAGACTGCCGTCGTCGCGGACGTCCCGAAGGGTCTGTGGATCGGTGGCGGCACGACCGCGGCCACGGACAGGGCGGTGCTGTCGGTGCACGATCCGTCGACCGGGGAGACTTTGGCGGAGGTGGCTGACGCCTCGCCCGCGGATGGTG
>JAVEDA010000427.1 GCA_030841195.1 Actinomycetota bacterium
GCCGACGCGATCACGGGCACCGTGCTGCACGTCACTCAAGCCCCGGAGCTGTGCTCGTTGTAGCCATTCGCCCGCGGCTGCCCGGACAGAGCCGCGATCCGGTTCATGACCTCGTCGGTGATCTCCCGCCGGGCCCGACCCGGCGGCAGGTGGGCGTAGTCGACCGGGTCGACCGGATCGCCGAACCGGACCGCCACGCCGCGGTGCAGCCGCGGAACCGTGGAGCCGACGGGCTGCATCCGGTCGGTGCCGACCACTCCGACGGGGACCACCCGGGCGCCGGTCGCCAGCGCCAGCCAGCCCACCCCGGTCCGGCCGCGGTAGAGCCGCCCGTCTCGCGATCGGGTGCCCTCCGGGTAGATCCCGAACGCGTCGCCCCGCTCGACCACGCCACGGGCCAGGTCGAGGGAGGCCTGGGCGTCCTGCTGCTGCTCGCGCTGGACCGGGACGGCCTCGAACGCGGCGAAGAACAACCGGCGCGGCCAGGTCGCGGGGGAGCGGCCCTCCCAGTACTCGGCCTTGGCCAGGAACACGACCTTTCGCGGCACCGCCACCGGGATCACGATGCTGTCGATGAACGAGAGGTGGTTGCTCGCCACGATCAGCGGCCCGGTGGACGGAATCCGTTCCCGGCCGTCGATACGCGGCCGCCAGAGCAGCCAGAAGACGGTGAACACGACCCGCCGGGAGACCCGGTAGAACATCTGCGTGGCCCCTCTCAGCGCGGTCGTGGACTGCCGTCGGACGCTACGCCGCACGGCCGGCCGGCCGCGCATCGGTCCGAGGAACGGGCGCCGACCGGCCGGGCGGGACCGGCTGAGCTGGATCCCCTAGGGGCTTCGGCGCTCCTCGTCCGGGCTGGTGCTGTGCGGCACCGACGACCACCCGGTCGCCGACTTGGTCAGCGGCGCCAGCGGTGCGTAGGTGGCGCCGTCCAGGGCGGGCAGGTTGAACGTCTGGTCCCACGCGTTGCTGCTGACGTAGAGGGCCAACCAGGCCGCCGCGAGCTGGGACGCCGCGTACTCCTCGCGGCCGTTGTAGGAGTCCTCGCTGTTCGCGGTCGGCGGGTCGTAGCTGTAGGTCCGTCCGTCGCCGGTGCCGTTGTTGGCGACCAGGGTCTGCTGGCCCACCAGGTGCTGGGTCAGCGCGTCCCGGGCCGACCAGGCGGCCATCGAGTCCAGTCCGTAGGCATACGCGTGCGCGTCGAAGGAGATGAACGGCGCCCGACGCACCTCGCCCCAGGTCGACCCCTGCGGGAAGTAGATGTCGTTGCTCCCCGGCCGGTAGATCGTGCCCCCGGGAGCCGCGTAGGGGGCGCCGTCGACCGGCGATGGTGCACCGGCGGTGAAGGACAGCGTGGTGAATGCGCCGTACTCCAGCGCGGCGTTCTGCACGGCAGACGCCGGCGGCCGGCGGCCCGCGAGCCCGGCGAAGTCGATGGCCCACCAGTTGTGCTGGATGTTCGTCATGTAGTCGGGGTGCAGGATGTGGTGGTTCTCCACCGTTCCGTCGTCGTAGGCGTTGGCCCCGTCCAGGCGGGCGGCGAGGGTGACGCCGTTGACCACGGTCGGTGCGTTGATGTCCGACAGCCGGGAGTAGGAGGCCACCTCGAGGTCGACCGCCTTGCGGCGCCAGTTTGCGGCGTGCGGGTGGGTCGGCATCATCGACAGTGCCAGCTCGAGGGCCGCGCTGTTCCACGAGTCGTTCTCTGCCCTGGTGTCACCCCGGGAGACGACGGTGCCGGACGCGTCGGCCCAGTACTCCACCGGGTGCGTGGTCTGGTCGTCCGCCTCGTAGGCGAGCATCTGCGCGACGTACTCCCGGGTCTGCGGGGTGAGCCGGTCCCAGATCAGCCAGGCGGCCTCACCGGTCAGCGTCGCCCAGTGAGCGGTCTGGAAGCTCGAGCCCCAGCCACCCGGGGTCACGGCGACGTGCTCGCAGGCGATCGAGCGCACCAGGAAGTCGGCGTAGCGGATCGCGTCCTCGCGGCTGCGCCCCGTGGCGCCATCACTGTGCGCGCCCGTCCGGGCCGCGACAGCGGCGGTGAGCGCCGCCATCGCCGGTCGACGGATCGCGTACTCCTGCTCGGCCGGGGTGAACCGGGCCAGCACGTCGGTGAACCGCTGCCCCCGCGACGGGAACCACTTCTCCAGGTACTGGGCATTCAGCAGGTACCGCTCCGACTCCAGCAGCAGGGTGCGCAGCTGGAACACGGGGTCGCTCGCCACGGCTGGGTTGGCCGGGTCGTAGGGCAGCAACTTGTCGAGAAGCAGGCTGGGACGGACCAGCGGTGACACCTGGGCCCGGTTGGCGACGCCGGCCGACGCGGTGGCGCAGGCGGCACCGGTCGGCCCGGCGGGCGTCGTCCACGGGACGGCCACCATGCCCGGCTCCCGCGGCACCGGCACCGAGCGGTGGGTCACCGGGGAGCGCGCCTCGACCCGGCGCTGCTTGGCGGTCATGCGCCTCGTCGGCGTGAGGGACAGCCTGTCCCGCAGGAACCAGGAGCTCCCACGCACCGCGCCGA
>JAVEDA010000433.1 GCA_030841195.1 Actinomycetota bacterium
GAGCCTCTGGCGCATCGAAGAATCGGTCGAGCGCAGCCTCAAGTCCCACCACCTGATGCTAGGAGGTCCGTCGAACCACTGACTTCGCCTCTCAGATGGTCACCGTGCCGAGTGTCATGAACACAAGGGAGCGACCTGCAAGTGATTGGGCTCATCGCAGTGCGAGGGGTAGCCGCACGGTGGCGCAGAGCCCTCCAGTTGGGCGGGCGACAAGGGTGAGAGTGCCGTCGTGCGCAGAGGCGATGCGCTCGACGATGGACAGACCCAGGCCGGCGCCGGAGTGGTCGGCGTGGACGCGTTCGGAGCCGCGTCGGAACGGTTCGGCCAGGGTGGCGACGAGTTGCGGGCTAAGTTCCACGCCGGTGTTCTCCACGGTGAGCGTCACAGTCGAAGGCTGAACGCTGGTGGTTAGCCAGACGCTGCCCTGCTCGGGAAGGTTATGGACGATCGCGTTGTGCACGAGGTTTGTCGTCATCGGCAAGAGAAGCGCGGGCGACCCGCTCGTCGTGGCGATGTCGCCGGAGGTCTCGATAGTGATGCCGCGCCTTTCGGCGAGGGGGAGGAGGGTCTCGGTAACCTCTTCTGCCACGAGGGACAGGTCGACAGGCTCGCGAGTGAACGTGCCCTGGTCGGCGCGGCTAAGCAGCAGTAGGGCTTCGGTGAGGTCGATCGCCCGCGCATTGACGGCGTGCAGGCGATCGACGAGCTCGCCCGGGTCCCTGCTCGGATCTCGTCGGGCGAGGTCGAGGAGTGTCTGAGTGACCGCCAACGGCGTACGCAACTCGTGGGAAGCGTTTGCTGCGAACCGCTGCTGTTCGGCGACGTGGCTTTCGAGCCGCGCAAGCATGGCGTCAAAGGCGTCGGCGAGCTCGCGGAACTCGTCATTCCGGCCGTCCAACTCGATCCGGTGGGAGAGCGACCCGCCCGATGCTCGGCGGGTGGCGTTCGTTATGCGCGTCAGAGGAGCGAGCATTCGTCCGGCGAGGAACCAGCCCCCGACGAGACCGAATGCAAGGAGAAATGCGAGCGCCTGGGTCGCCCTCGGTATGAAGGCATCCTGGAGGTCGGAGCGCGTGGGGCTGGAGGGGCCGGGGCCGAAGCTTGCGTGGTCAGGGACGTAGCGTAGGAGGAACACCGAGACCGTGACGAGCAGCAGGCCACCGGCGACCATCAGGAAGCCTGCATAGCTGAGGGTGAGCTTGAGGCGGACGCTCATCCCTGGGGCTCTATCCACGGTCTGCTCTGTCGCGCGGCGTCCCAGGTGCCGTGTCGATGCGGTAGCCGACACCGGGCACGGTTGCGATCAGCCAGGGCTCGCCGAGTCGTTTGCGCAGGGCGGAGACGGTGATGCGCACGGCGTTGGTGAACGGGTCCGCGTTCTCGTCCCATGCCCGCTCGAGGAGCTGCTCGGCGCTGATGACGCCTCCCTCTGCGGCGACGAGGACCTCCAGCACCGCGAACTGCTTGCGGGTGAGTGCGACATACCGGCCCTCGCGATAGACCTCACGGCGGAACGGGTCCAGCCGCACTCCGGCAATCTCGCGCACGGGCGGCCTGGTGTGCGCGCGTCGACGGTCGAGCGCCCGCAGCCGGAGCACGAGCTCGCGCAGCGCGAAGGGCTTGGTGAGGTAGTCGTCGGCGCCGAGCTCGAACCCGGAGGCCTTGTCGTCGAGGCGATCGGCCGCAGTGAGCATCAGGATCGGCATGACGGCGCCGGAGGCGACGATGCGCCGGGCGATCTCGTCCCCGGAGGGGCCGGGGATGTCGCGATCGAGTACGGCGATGTCGTAGTCGTTGACGCCCAACAGCTCCAGCGCAGTGTCACCGTCGCCGGCGACGTCGGCCGCGATCGCCTCCAGGCGCAGACCGTCGCGGATGGCCTCTGCCAGCAGGGGCTCGTCCTCGACGACCAGTACACGCATACTCCGATGGTAGGGAGCCACACCTATCGTCGGCGTATCGAGAACCCCATACGTGCTGGCAACATCATTCTTCCTTGACTAGCGGCATGTCCCGCACCCAGCCAGTACGAAGGCCACGACGCCGGCCCCGGGCGACCGTCCTCGCCGCCGTGATCACGACCGCGCTGCCCGTGTGCCTCCTCGGCTGTCGTTCGACCACGGACGCACCGATGGAGGCCAGGCCTCCGGACGCCCGGGCGTCGGCGGCAGCACACCGAGTCGGGCAGCTGCCCACCCGCCAGGACGGTCGCCTCCGCGGGAATGTTCCCGGCCACCTGCCTGGCCGACGTCATTCCCGCGCAGTCGGGGTCGCTGACGGCGAGGTGCCCGGCGGCACCACGGTCTTCGCTGACATTCCTGCGGTAGCGCAGCTCAACCCGGCGCTCCTCGCTCAGCTACGCAGGGCTGCGACCGAGGCTGCGGGCGACGGGGTCGAGCTCGACGTCAACAGCGGATGGCGCTCTGCCAGTTACCAGGAGCAGCTCTTCCAAGAAGCCCTGGCGAAATACGGCTCGGAGGAGAAGGCCGAGCGGTGGGTCGCTCGCCCCGGCACATCCGTGCACGAAGCCGGGGACGCGGTTGACATCGGCCCATCGTCAGCCACGACGTGGCTGGGCAAGAAGGGTGCCGACTTCGGGCTGTGCCAGATCTACCGCAACGAACCGTGGCACTACGAGCTGCGCACGGAAGCCATCGCCCACGGTTGCCCGGCGACCTACGCCGACCCCACGCACGACCCCAGGATGCAGCAGTGATCGACCCCACCCGGCCGCCGCAGCCCACCCCCGGACTGGGCGTCATCATCAACGGTTCAAGCCCGCACGACTGGATCGACCGGTACGAGACGGTCGCCCTCCTCATGCTGGCGGCGATGCCACTCGTAGCGCTGACCATATGGGCGCTGGCACGCAGGCGGCGCTACTCGGGCAGCACAACGACGACGGCTTGGCGCACGTCACTAGCCGAAGTCGGCATCCTTTACGGGACGCTACCGTGGCTGTGGCTCACCATGCTGCCCGCCAGCAGTGCCCGCGATACGCACGGCCCGGTCAGTCTGGTGCCGCTACGAGACCTGACCACCATGCCGACCTATCAGATCGTTGGCAATCTGCTGATCTTCGTGGCCCTCGGCGCCTTCAGTCCAGTCCGATTCACGGCGCTTCAATCGATCCCCCGGATCTTGGCTGTTGCTGCTGCCTGCTCAGTCCTGATCGAGACGACCCAGTACGTTCTGAAGCTGGACCGGGTGTCCTCCGTTGACGACGTCCTTCTCAACACCGCCGGGGCCGGGCTGGCTGCCCTCGCCTCTCGGCGGTGGTGGCGCACAAGGAACTGGCTGGCCGAACGCGAGACCGCAGAGTTCGGGAGCCCGGACCGGTGTGCGGGGATGGTCCGATAGCCCTTGGAGGGACCCGGCTCAAGAGGACATCCCGGTCAGGGCTGGCGTGCTCGCTTCAGGTCTTTGCGCACCGCGTTGAGCCGCCGCCGCACGTCCTCCGCCCGGACCTCCTCGAGGCCGTGCAGCCGCCCGAAGGTGAAGGTGTTCTCCCCTGCGCGATGCGCCTGCGCCGCGACCGCGCGCAATGCGTCCTGGCTGCTCAGCACGGTGGCCAGCTCGGCGAGGAGTTCTGCGGCCTCGTCGAGGAGGTCCGGCGCGAGTGACCCATCAGGGTGCAGCGAGCCGGCGTACCGTGCCCGGTCGACGGCTCGCCGGGTGCCCACGAGCAGCCACCGGCGTTCCTCGTCCGACTGGGCTCGACGCAACTGGGCGAGCCGGCGCTCGGCACGCCGCGCGTTGCGATCGGCCAGGTCGGGCAGCAGGTCGCCGGCGCGGACCCGGGCCGCCTCCGGACCGGCCCCGGTCCCCGTCGGCGCCAGCGCGGCCAGCAGGCTCAGGTACCGCGGCGAGTCCAGTGTTTCCTGCACCTCGGCGCGAGCCGCCTTCCGGGTCGCTGCCAGCTCCCGGTCGAGCCGGCGCAGCACCGGGCCCAGGACCAGGTCGCGGGGCTCGCGTGCCACCGCCTCGCGCAGCCGCGCCGGCAGCGTGTCGGCCCGGTCCAGCGGGGCGACCGCGTCGTCCAGCCAGCCGAGCTCGGCCCGCACGGGGTCGCCTGGCGGGCGGGACGCGATCTCGGCCCCGACGGCCAGGGCCGCCCGGACCCGGCTGATGGCCGCTCGCATCCGGCTCGCCGCGCCGGGACGGTCTACCCGCAGCAGCGGGTCCGCGGTGAGCAGGTCGCGCAGCGCGGCACGGCGCCCGGCGTCCAGCACCTCGACGGCCGGGTCCTTGCGCCGGGCCTTCGCGGCGGTAGTGGCCGGCGCCGATCCCAGCACCCGGCCGACCTTGGACGACCCCCTCGCGACTGTGAGGCCGGCACCGATCAAGGACGACGTCACGGCGCCGAGCAGTGCCCGGTCACCGTCGACGAGCTCGGCCTCGATCTCGCGCCAGGTCATGGTCTCGTCGGTGCCCGCCCGCTCGCCGGTCACGTGGTCGTCGGCGATCTCGACGAGGACGCGTCCGTCGGCGTCCAGCAGCTCGTGCACGACCCGCCGGGTGACCAGCGTGGCCACCGGGACCAGCGCGTCGCCGCGGGTCATGGCCCGGACCAGCGACGTCAATGCGGCCGGTGGCGTGCCGCTGCGGCCGAGCGCGCGGTGCACCTCCAGCCGCTCGCCGTCCGCCACCGAGAGCTTGAGGTGCCAGCCGTCATCCGTTCCTCCGGTACGACGGCGCAGCGTGGCCCCCGCGGAGCCGAGCGCCAGCGACTCGGTGTCGAAGTAGCTCGCGGTCAGCACCATCTCGGCCGAGGCCGTGGTGGCGACGACGCCCACGACACCGACGAGATCGGGCAGCGCCTGTCCGGGCTCGGCGTCGAACTTCGACTCGATCTCCAGGTGGGTGGTCATCGTCCTCTTCTCAGGCGGCGGGTTCGTGGCGCTCGTAGGCGCTGACGGCGCCGTCGCGCACATGCAGCAACCACCAGCCGCCCTTGCGCAGGGACGTCTCGGCCGGCGGCCGGACCCCGTCGCCGCGGCCGAGGTGTTCGAGCAGGCCGGAGATCACCTGCTGCTGGGCGCAGACCGCAACCGTCTCCTGGGTGCGGGTCGCACGACGCAGGTCGGCCGCGACCGCCGCCTCGTTCCCCTCGAACTCGGCCCTGGTGAGTCCCGGCTCCTCGCGCACCCGCAGCCCACTCGCCACAGCCGTCGGAGCGAAGGTCTCGAGGCAGGACGCGAGGCCGGCGCTGACCAACGCCGTCACCCGGAGTCCCTGCAGCACCGGCACCAAGGCGTCGGCCTGGTCGTCGCTGGCCGCATTGCGGACCAGCACCAGGGGTCTGGTGTCCCGGGCCGAGCGGACGAAGGCATCGAGCACTGCCAGGTCCGACCCGGAGGTGAGTCGCCGGCGAGCGGCAGGCAGCCCGAGCCAGCGCATCTCGTCCACCTCCTTGTTGGAGGCGAATGCGCCGCCGGTCCGAAGCATCGACCAGTAGGTGACCGCCTTGTCCGCCGGTCGGCCGGCCGCGGTCACCCGGTAGCGGACCGTCGTGAGCAGCGGCCCGATCACGGCCTCCTGCCCCGTCTCCTCGGCTACTTCGCGCAGGGCCGTGACGAGGAGGTGCTCGCCGGGCTTGGCCTTTCCCTTCGGCAGCGACCAGTCGTCGTACGCCGGTCGGTGCACGACGGCCAGCTCGGGATCCTCCGCGTCGCCCCGCCAGAGAACCCCGCCGGCGGCCAGCACGAGCGGCCGGCTCATCGCTCGCGCACCTCTGCCCACAGCTGTTCGTAACAACGGGCGGCCCGGCTGGTCGGCGCGAAGGCCGGAACCGGTGCCCGCCGCTCGGCCATCTGCTCGATCAGCGACAGCGACGGAACGACGGTGTTCGCCACCCGGCCCCGGTCGCGAGGGATGGCCTCGATCACGTCGCGGTGCAGCCGCTTGCGACGGTCGGCCATCGAGAAGAACGCCACCACGTCGGGGCGATTGCCCTCGGCGTCGGCCACGAACCGGGTGAGCTGGTCGTACGTTCGTAGCGACAGGGTGGCCGGGATCAGCGGCACCAGCAGCGTGTCGGAGGCCCACAGGACGTTCTCCGACACCAGCGAGACACTGGGCGGGCAGTCGAGGAACACCGTGTCGTAGTCAGGGGCGAGCTCCTTCAGCAGCTGGCTCAGCCGTCGGGTGCGCCTCTTGGTGTCGTCGAGGTCGAGGTCCATGTTGCGATAGCTGAAGTCCGCGGGCAGCAGATCGAGGTTGTCGAAGTCGGTGGCTTTCACCGCGTCCTCGACCGGGCGGCGGCGGGTGACCAGGCCACGGCTGCCGCCCTTGACCCGTGGCCGCACCCGGAACAGGAAGGTGGCGGCCGCCTGCGGATCGAGGTCCCAGAGCAGGGTCCGGCTGCCCTCGCGGGCCGCGAGGTAGGCGAGGTTGACCGCCGTCGTCGTCTTCCCGACGCCGCCCTTGATGTTGTAGGAGGCGATGACCCTCACCGGTGGCCTCCGAGGTGCAGGAGCCGCTGGACCCCGGCCGGCCGGGCGAAGGTCCCGAATGCCGTGTCGAACTCGGCCCGGGCCCGGTCCTGCTCGCTGTCGAGATGGCCGATGAGCTCACCCATCGCCAGGACAGCCTCGGCAGGGGTGCCGTCGGCCATCATCTCCTCCGCGAAACTGCGCAGGGCTCGGCGCTGCACCTCGGTGTCCTGGAACCGGCCGAGCACGTCCTGGAGGTCCTTCAGGTCGCCGACGACCTTCTTCCTCATGGTGGTGTCGACGACGGGGGCGAAGACCTCCAGCGCGTAGCGCAGCTCCTTGCAGCGCTTGCGCAGGTCGTGCAGGTCGGTGGCCGGGGAGTCGGCCGTCACCGACCTGCCGCCGCGGACCACCCGCCGGGCTGCCCGGCGGATTGCCTGGTCGGCCAGCTCCCCGGCGGTGAGCCCGCTGTCGCGAGCCTCGTCACCGAGCCGGTCCAGGGCCAGGTCCCAGTCGGCGCGCAGACGGCGGTAGCGCTGCGAGCGCAGCCCGCGCACCAGCGCACGCCGCACGGCGGTGCGCCGGCGACGGAGGTGGGTGGCGAACGCCGCCAGGTCGGCCTCGTCGGCGGCCACCAGCCAGCCCCCCATCGTGGGCAGCTCGAGCTCGTAGACGTCGAGGTCGCGCACCGGGGTCGTGAGATCCCCCAGCCACTTGAAGGCGGGCTCCCACTCGCTGCGCATCGGGTGCGGGAGCGCTGGGCGGCCGATCTTCAGGGTCGCCCGGGTGCGCCGGACCGCGACCCGGAAGTCGTGCAGGAACTCGGTGTCCACGTCGTCCAGCAGGCCCGGCAGGTTGTCGTCCATGGCAGTCGCGAACCCGCCGAGGGCGGCCGCCAGCAGGACGTGAGCCGGCTGGCGGCGGTCGGCGACCGGCGTACGTCCCTGGTCGTCGTCGACCGCGACCTGGTCGGGAGCCGGACGGAGGCCCGTGGCGACCAGCGCCTTGACCGCCCGGGCCGCCTCGTCGGCGTAACCCCGCAGCTCGCGCACGGTCACGGTCGGCGGTCGCGCGGGCGCGCCCTCGTCCGGCTCGTCGAGCTCCACCCGGACGACGACCTTGTCGTCGGCGTTGCGCAGCTCGAGGAGCTGGAGCCGGCGCTTCTCCTGCCCGAGGGCGGTCAGGGCCCGGATCCCGGCCGGCGCCGCCACCGTCTGCCGCAGGACGCCCTCTGGCAGGGCGTCCGGGAAGGCGGGCCAGCGCAGCCCGGTCGCCGTCGCGGATGCACCGGGTCCGTCGGCCCGGGTCAGGACCAGCGCCTCCTGTCGGGCGGTGACGTCGTGCTCGAGGGCGAGCCCGGCGGCAAGCAGCCTCCGGTCGAACGTGTCCACGTGGGTGCGCCTGACCGCCCGGCGGGATCCCGACTCCACGGTGAACCGGCGGCCGAGCGCTGCTACGACCCGGTCGACGTCGAGGCCCTCGCCGTCCGCCGGCTGCAGCGTGCGGGTCCCGGCAGTCATGGTGGCCGGACTTTATCCGGTGCGGGTGAACACCAGGTTGCCGGTGGTGCGGGTGACGGGCGCTCGGTGCACGATGGGCGGGCCACCGAACGACGGTTGCCTGTCTCGACGAGGAGTTGCCGTGCAAGGCCGGAGTCGACCTCTCGATCTCACCCAGTTCCAGGTGTTCGACGACGCCGACGACGACCCGGTGCTGCTGCGGATCGACGGCACGCCGGTGGACACCTGGCGCGAGGGCTATCCCTACCCCGAGCGGATGGCCCGGGAGGACTACGAGCGGTTCAAGCGGCTGCTGCAGATCGAGCTGCTCAAGCTGCAGGAGTGGATCAAGGAGACCGGCGAGCGGCTGGTGATCGTCTTCGAGGGGCGGGACGCGGCCGGCAAGGGCGGCACCATCAAGCGCTTCATGGAGCACCTCAACCCGCGCGGCGCCCGGGTGGTCGCGCTGGCCAAGCCGAACGAGCGCGAGCGCGGCCAGTGGTACTTCCAGCGCTACGTCCGGCACCTGCCCTCCGCCGGGGAGATCGTGCTGTTCGACCGGTCCTGGTACAACCGCGCCGGCGTCGAGCGGGTGATGGGCTACTGCTCCGACGAGGAGTACGCCGAGTTCCTCCGCGAGGCGCCGAGGCTGGAGGAGATGTGGGTCGGCTCCGGGATCCACCTGGTCAAGCTGTGGTTCTCGGTGTCGCAGAACGAGCAGCACACCCGGTTCGTCATCCGGCAGGTCGACCCGGTCCGCCAGTGGAAGCTGTCCACCACCGACCTGGCGTCATTGGACCGTTGGGGCGACTACACCGAGGCCAAGGAAGCGATGTTCTTCTACACCGACACGGCAGCGGCGCCGTGGACGGTGATCAAGAGCAACGACAAGAAGCGCGGTCGGGTCGAGGCCATGCGGCACGTGCTGAACCTGTTCCCGTACGACGGCAAGGACACCGCCCTGGTCAGGACGCCCGACGGCCGGATCGTCGGTCCGGCGACCACCGTGATCGAGCACGGGGAGCGGTCCGACCGGGTGTTCCCCGAGCTGTGAAGACCCCCCGGAGGGGGTAGGCGCGAGGCGACAACGCCCTCGGACGGTCAGCATCCGTGCTGCTGAGCTCTAGGCTGGTCGCCTTGTGAGCCGTCTCGCCGACATCGCAGCGCCCTCACGCCTCGGGGTGGGTTTTCGGTGGCTGATGGCCTCGTCGTGGACGACGAACCTCGGTGACGGCATCGCGCTTGCCGCCGGCCCTCTGCTGATCGCATCGCTCTCGCGGGATGCCTTCCTCGTGGCGCTCGCGGCGACCGTTCAATGGCTACCGCCGCTGCTGTTCGGGCTAGTGGCCGGGGCCCTGACCGACCGGCTCGACCGGCGGCTCATCGTGATCTGTGTCGACGTGGCGCGTGCCGGGGTCCTGGCCGTGCTGACGCTCGCCGTCGCTAGCGATCACGTCTCGATCGCCGGGGTGCTGGCCGCGCTGTTCGTGCTCAGCACGGCCGAGGTCTTCGCGGACAACAGCTCGCAGACCCTGCTGCCGATGCTCGTTGCGCGGGAGGACCTTGCGCTGGCTAACGCCCGGTTGCAGACCGGGTTCATCACGCTGAACCAGCTCGCGGGGCCTCCGTTGGGTGCCGCCCTGTTCACGGTGGGCGCCGCCTGGGCCTTCGGAGCGCAGGCCGTCGTCGTCGCGCTCGGCGTGGTGCTGGTGTCGCGCGTCGCCCTGCCGCCGCATGGACGAGATGCACACCGCGGCACCCGTCTGCGGCACGACATTGCCGAGGGCTTCAGCTGGGCGATTCACCATCCGGCCGTCAGGACCCTGGTGCTCACGATCTTTACGTTCAACATCACCTTCGGAGCCGCCTGGTCGGTGCTCGTCCTCTACGCGACGCGGCGGTTGGGTCTTGGTGAGGTGGGTTTCGGGCTCGTGACCACCGTCAGCGCTGTGGGGGGTCTGGCGGGGACCGTGTGCTACGGCTGGATCACGGATCGTGTGAGCCTGGGGAACATCATGCGTATCGGCCTGTTGATCGAGACGCTGACCCACCTGGCACTCGCCCTGACGACAACTCCGTGGGTGGCCATGCCGGTGTTCTTCGTCTTCGGCGCCCACGCGTTCATCTGGGGGACGACATCGATCACCGTTCGTCAGCGGGCGGTACCCATGGCGCTTCAGGGGCGAGTCGGCAGCGTGAACCTCGTTGGCGTGTACGGAGGCCTGGTGATCGGCTCCACGATCGGTGGCGTCCTCGCCCAGCATTTCGGCCTGACTGCACCGTTTTGGTTCGCGTTTGCTGGGTCGGCCCTGTTCGTCGTGCTCATCTGGAGTCAGCTCGCGCACATCGCGCACGCGGACGAGCGGACAAAGGCGCTGGAGGACTGACCCGCTGCGAGTCACGGGTCAACCCGCCAACCACGTGATCCCGGCGGACTCGCAAAGATCTCAACCAGCAGCCTGTCGGATCCTGAGTGGTGCGTTCGTAGTACTGGCGAGAGGCCGCTGGAGGAGGCGGCCAACGCAGTTGCACCCTCGAAAGGAAACGCAATGTCGAAGGTCATCGCGATCATGTCCATGTCGCTCGACGGCTACGTATCCGACCCCAACGATGGCGTGGCCGAAGTGTTCGACTGGTACCTCACCTCGGGGGACGTCGAGATCCAGACCGGAGGGTCGGACCCCATGACGTTCATGGTGTCCGAGCCGAGCGCCGAGCATCTTCGCGACCTCACGTCCGGGCTAGGCGCCATGCTCACTGGTCGACGCACTTTCGAAGTCGCGCAAGGGTGGGGCGGAAATCACGCTTGGGGGCCAGCATTCGTGCTTGTCCACCAGATTCCCGCCGGATGGCCGCGACCGAACTCAACGGTTCAATTCGTGACCGACGGCATCGAAAGCGCCGTGAAGCAAGCGAAAGCCGCCGCTGCCGGGAAGTCAGTCGGGGTCCACGGCGCCGACACGATCCAGCAGTGCCTGAACGCAGGGCTCCTCGACGAGATCCAGGTGGACCTCGCGGCGGTGCTTCTTGGTTCCGGAGTTCGACTCTTCGACCACCTCGCCGGCACACCAGCCGTCCTTGGCAACCCGACCGTGACCCCGGGCGTCGGCGTGACACACCTGCGCTACCCAGTACGCAAGACCTGACCGTAGGCGGCGCCTCTGCTGTGCGCGGACCTCACGGGGCGGCGGTCGGGTTCAGTCCTCGGGGTCGTCGATCGGAGCGTACGACGCCAGCCCTTCCAACGACGGGACGTAGTAGTACCCACCGGTCAGCGGCGTCGTAACCCGGGTGAGCTCATCGCGGACGCCATCCACGGCGCCGGCCATCCGGTCGAGCATCAGCTGCAGCCTGGCACGGTCGGCGCTGAAACCGACGAAGATCGTGCCGTGCTTCGAGGGTGTGCCGTACGCCGTGTTGCGTCGCAGGATTCGCAGCTCCTCGCCGTCGACCGAGGTCACGGTCGTACGCGGTACGTGCGCGCTGGGCGGCATCACCTCCTCGGCCAGCTCGACGCTGTCCGCCTTGGTGCGCCCCATCATCGCCTCCTGCGCGTCAATCGACATGGCGGCCAGGCCCGCGGAGTCGTGCTGCCACACCTGCACCAGGACGACGCTGCCCTCCCCGCCAGGTGCCACGATCTCCGGAGCGTCGAACGCCGACGGGTTCTCGGTGCCGTCGACGAACCCGGTCAGGTCACGGTCCTGCTGGTACACCCAGCCGTCGAGCTCGCTCTCGACCGTCGCAACCTGCGCCAGCGCCGTGGTCAGCGCAGCCGTGGCGTCGAAGACCGCCGTCCGGGAACCGCCAGACACCCAGATCCACACGTCGCGCTGGGTAGCCGGCATCGTGAAGCCATCCGGCCCGACCACCGGTGTGTTCATGCCGGTGCCGTCCTCGGGCCGGCTGTCCGCCAGCCCTGGCCACAGTTCCGGGCGCACGCCGACGACCACGTTCACCCCTCCGGTCGTGGACAGCGACTCCGTGTGCCCAGCGACGGAGGCCACCAACTGCGCCGGATCCGCATCGGGTGCGAGCCGCAGCTCCAGGTAGCAATGCTCCGAGGTGCCTAACGCGAAGATTCCCGGCTGAGCCGTCACGGTCGAAGCCTGCCAGAACCCGCGAGTTCGACTCTCGTCACCTGCTCTCTGGGCTTCACCCGGCAGTGAGGTCCTTGTCCTCCATCTCCCAGGCGTGGTCCA
>JAVEDA010000438.1 GCA_030841195.1 Actinomycetota bacterium
TTCGGTGACCTCACCGACGTGCTGTGGTGGCGCGAGCTGGACCTTCCGGTGCGCTCGGTGGTCGGCCGGGACGGCCGACTGCTCCGCGAGACGCCGGCCTGGCTGGCCGACGAGCCGGCCGCGTCGGCGTACGCAGAGCTGGCCGGGAAGACCACCTTCTCGGCGCGCACCGCCATGGTGGACCTGCTGCGGGCCTCGGGCGACCTGGACGGCGAGCCCACGCCCACCGAGCGGATGGCCAACTTCTACGAGAACGGCGACAAGCCGCTGGAGATCGTCACCAGCCGGCAGTGGTACATCCGCAACGGCGGCCGGGACGAGGAGCTGCGCGACATCTTCCTGGCCCGCGGCCGGGAGCTGGAGTGGGTGCCGGAGTACATGCGGCAGCGCTACGACAACTGGGTGGGCGGGCTCAACGGTGACTG
Organism: Actinomycetota bacterium; assembly: GCA_030841195.1. Lineage (GTDB taxonomy): Bacteria > Actinomycetota > Actinomycetes > JACCUZ01 > JACCUZ01 > JAVEDA01. The sequence goes on from JAVEDA010000438.1 coordinate 426, forward strand.
GCTGATCAGCCGGCAGCGGTTCTCCGGCGTGCCGTTCCCGGTCTGGTACCCCCTGACCGACGACGGCGAGGCCGACCACTCGCGACCGCTGCTGCCCAGCGAGGACCAGCTGCCCGTCGACCCCGCGTCGCAGGCTCCCGACGGCTACACCGAGGACCAGCGCGACCGGCCGGGCGGCTTCACCCGGGACCCCGACGTGATGGACACCTGGGCGACCTCGTCGTTGTCGCCGCTGATCGTCTGCGGCTGGGAGCGCGACCCGGACCTGTTCGCCCGCACCTTCCCGATGGACATGCGGCCGCAGGCGCACGAGATCATCCGCACCTGGCTGTTCGCGACCGTCGTCCGCAGCCACTACGAGGTCGGCGTGCTGCCCTGGCGGACCGCCGCCGTCTCCGGGATCGTCGCCGACCCGAAGCGCGAAAAGATGTCGAAGTCCAAGGGCAACGTGGTCGACCCGCTGGCGATCCTCGAGACCTACGGCCCGGACGCCGTGCGCTGGCGGGCCGCCGGCGCCCGCCCCGGCACCGACAGCCCGTTCGACGAGGCGCAGATGAAGATCGGCCGCCGGCTGGCCATCAAGATCCTCAATGCCTCGAAGTTCGCACTGCAGACCGGGGCGGTTGAGGACCCCGCGCTCGTCACCGAACCGCTGGACCGGGCCATGTTGGCGGCGCTGGCCGAGGTCGTGCGCGAGGCGACCGCGGCGCTGGACGCCTACGAGTACACCCGCGCGCTCGAGGTGACCGAGACGTTCTTCTGGACCTTCTGCGACGACTACCTCGAGCTCGTGAAGGACCGGGCCTACGGCGGCCGCGGCGAATCGGCGGCCGCGTCGGCGAAGGCTGGCCTGGCCGCGGCACTCTCGGTCCAGCTCCGGCTGTTCGCCCCGTTCCTGCCGTTCGTCACCGAAGAGGTGTGGTCGTGGTGGCAGGAGGGCTCGGTGCACCGGGCCGGCTGGCCGGCCGCGGACGAGGTGGCAGCGACGGCTGACGGCGCCGACGCCGGAGTGCTGCGCGACGTCTCCGTCGTGCTGGCCGGGATCCGGAAGGCGAAGTCCGAGGCCAAGACCTCGATGCGCACCGAGGTGAGCGCGGCAACGGTCACCGGGCCGCAGGACGCGCTGGACCGGGTGGCGCTGGCGGCAGCCGACCTGCAGGCCACTGGCCGGGTCGGCGAACTGGCTCTCGCGGCTGACGACGGCCCGCTGTCGGTGAGCGTGTCGCTGTAGCCCGATCCGCCCTGGGCTCAAGATCCACCAGGTGCGACCCGATGTCCTTCTGCGACATCAAACCGGGGAGCGCAGCCGTGACCGACCAGACCCAGGACACCCGGCACGAGGGCGCCGAGCCCCCGCGGCCGCCCATCCCCGATCTCGGCTTCTTCGCGGGCGCTCCGACCCCTCGCGATCCGTCGCCCGGCTTCGGCGGCTCCTCGCCGGGCGGTGCACCCTCGCCGTTCGGCACACCGGCCACCTCGACCTTCGGCACACCGGCCGCCTCGCCGTTCGGCACTCCGGCCGCCTCGACCTTCGGCACACCGGCGCCGTTCGACACCTCGGCGCCGTGGGCCGAAACCGGCCAGCACCCGAGCGGGCGCAGCGGCTGGAGCGGGCGTGCCAGGGCACTGGTCGCCGCGGCCGCAGTCATCGTGCTGGTGGCCGTCGTGTTCGGCGGACGGTTCGGCTGGCAGCAGTTCTTCGCCGACCCCGTGACGCCGGACACCTTGTTAGGCATGCCCAAGGTGACCGGTGCCGGCACCGACGAGATGGCCAACCAGATGCGCGACCAGCTCGGCGACGAGCTCTCCTCCGGCAGCAAGGCGGAGGTAGCCCTGTACACCAACGGCCAGGGCATGGGCATCCTGCTGTTCGCGATCCGCGGCAGCGACGGCCCGGGTGCCTCCTCCAGCAACGGCAAGGACCCCTTCGCGGGCTGGGCGAAGTCCCAGGTCGGTGACACGGTCTGCTATTCGAAGCCGGCCCAGACGCCCGCGGGCATCGGCACCACCCTTTGCACCCGCACGTTCTGGCGCCGCGCCGTCATCGTGGTCGGCCTGTCGACGCCGTCCCTCGCTCCGCAGAGCGTCGCCCAGGCCACCGACGAGGCGTGGGACGCCCAGTGAGCTGGCTGCCGCCCGAACCCGGAGAGCAGCCACCACCGCACGTCCTCCCGCCGCTGCCGCCACCGCCGTACGGTGCCTGGCCCGGCACCGTGTTGCCCGGACCCGGCTACCCACCTGCCGGCCGAGCCGGACTGCCCGGCTGGGGGATCGCTCTGATCGTCGCCGACCTCAGCGCAACGTCCGTCGCCCTGCCGCCGGCCGTCGCCGGCCTGGCCGAGGTCGACGACCCGGCGATCCAGCAGCAACTGGCGGACCTGACCCCGTCCACGGACAACTGCAGCTGCGCCGAACAGCCGCTCGTGACGCTCTACCAGGACGAGGCGGGCACCCACCAAGTGCTCGTCAGGTCGGCAAGTTCACCGACGCCCCGACACCCGCCGAACAACGGTCGTTCGCTGGCGGCATGTGGCGAGGCATCCGGAACACTGCGGGCACCATAACGATCGGTCCGCAGGTCGAGGTCGACGCAGGCCGGTTGGGCGGCACGACGACCTGCGCACCAATGTCGACCGGGAAGACCGGCCGCGTCTGCGTGTCAGTGGACGCCGCCACCTTCGTCTTCATGATGGAAGTCGGGCCCCGCGACCGACGCCACCTTTCCGATCACGGTGCGCGAATCGGTCGTCCACCGCACCTGACCTGGACCGAGGCGAGCCTCAGCGGGCTCAAGGCCGGCCACCGCTGCGCCGATCTCTTGTCCGTCA
>JAVEDA010000469.1 GCA_030841195.1 Actinomycetota bacterium
TGCGCCACCTCGACACCGGCCGCGGTCAGGCCACCGGCGACGGCGAGGGCCCGCTCGTGGGTCCGGGCCGCGATCGCCCGCAGCCCGTCCGGGCCGTGGTAGACGGCGTACATGCCGGCGACGACGGCGAGCAGCACCTGCGCGGTGCAGATGTTGCTGGTGGCCTTCTCGCGGCGGATGTGCTGCTCGCGGGTCTGCAGAGCCAGCCGGTACGCCGGGCGGCCGTCGACGTCCTTGGAGACACCGACCAGCCGGCCGGGCATCTGCCGCTCCAGGCCCTTGCGCACCGACAGGTAGCCGGCATGGGGGCCGCCGAAGCCCATCGGCACCCCGAACCGCTGGGTGGTGCCGACGGCGATGTCGGCACCCATCTCGGCCGGCGAGCGCAGCAGCGTGAGTGCGAGCAGGTCGGCGGCGACGGCGACGGCCGCTCCCTTGTCCTTGGCGGCGGACACCAACGAGGTCAGGTCGCGGACCGCACCGGTCGTGCCGGGGTACTGCAGGAGGACGCCGAACAGATCGCGATCGGGCAGGCCATCGGCGTGCACATCGGCGACGACGACCTCGAGACCGAGCGGCTCGGCCCGGGTCTGGATCACCGCCAGCGTCTGCGGCAGCACATCGGTGTCGACGACGAACACCGCGCCCGCCGGTGCCTTGCTGGTGCGCCGCGCCAGCGTCATGGCCTCGGCCGCGGCGGTCGCCTCGTCCAGCAGGCTGGCCCCGGCCACCGGCAACCCGGTCAGGTCCGTGACGACGGTCTGGAAGTTGAGCAGGGCCTCCAGCCGGCCCTGCGAGATCTCCGGCTGGTAGGGCGTGTACGCGGTGTACCAGGCGGGGCTCTCCAGCACGTTGCGCAGGATCACCGGCGGCGTGACGGTGCCGTGGTAGCCGAGCCCGATCATCGAGGTGAGCACCTGGTTGCGGGCGGCCAGCGCCCGCAGCTCGTCGAGCACCTCGTGCTCCGCGCGGCCCGCTTCCAGCGCCAGCGGGGTGTCGCTGTGCACCGAGGACGGGACCGCGGCGTCGACCAGGTCGTCCAGCGAGGAGTAGCCGAGTACCGCGAGCATCTTGGCCTGGTCCTCGACCGCGGGACCGATGTGGCGGCGGGCGAACGGGACGCTGGCGTCCAGGGGAGTTGCGGCGGCGTCGGTCACGGGGCCTCCAGAGGGATCACCGGCCCGTACGTCGGCCACTCGGCCGGCGTACGGTCCCCCTCTGTCGCGGGTGCTCCAGAGCTGCCTCGTCCGTGTGGTCCTGGGTGCCTGAGAGGTTCCGGGGAGGTTGCCCCTTCGGCGCCGGGCCCGAAGGCACGGTCTCTCCCACACGGGATCGTGAGCAGGACCACCCTACCCCGTGCGCGGGCCGGTCAGCCGGTGGAGCGGGCCTTGCGCCGGGCCGACAGCTCGTCGTGCCCGGCGGAGTCGGCAGCCGGCTCGGTGTCGCCGCTGCGTTCGCCCGGCAGCTCGGCCAGGGAACCCTCGACCTCGCGCCAGACCCGCCCGACCGCGATCCCGAACACGCCCTGACCACCCTGCACCAGGTCGACGACCTCGTCGGCCGAGGTGCACTCGTAGACGCTCGCGCCGTCGCTCATCAGGGTGATCTGGGCAAGGTCGTCCACGCCGCGCTCGCGCAGGTGGCTCACGGCGGTGCGGATGTTCTGCAGCGAGACGCCGGTGTCCAGCAGCCGCTTGACCACCTTGAGCACCAGGATGTCGGTGAAGCTGTACAGCCGCTGGCTCCCGGAGCCAGCCGCGGTGCGGATGCTCGGCTCGACCAGGCCGGTGCGGGCCCAGTAGTCCAGCTGGCGGTAGGTGATCCCGGCCGCCGAGCAGGCGGTCGGCCCGCGGTAGCCCAGGTCCGCGTTCAGCTGCGGCAGGTCGTCGGTGAACAGCAGGCCCTGCTGCCCGGCCCGGGCGCGAGCGCGTTCCTGCGCCGCCCGGTCAGGGCCGGCCGTGCTGCCCGTCGAGCTGGTGTCGCTCACGCCGACCTCCGTCTCACGCCCCGGGGGAAGGACCACGCTCGCCGACCGGCGGACCGGCGGATCACATGGTTGGAACTACAACGGGGGCGTTTCCTGCTGGTGACGGTACGGCGGTCGCGGCACCCGGTCAACGGCGGCGCGCCCGTGTCGGGGAAAAGTCTCGACCTCCGGTGGAGGTTGACTCACGGTGGGGCCGGGCCCTCGAAGTCCTCCGGCGAGATCTGGTCGAGGAACTCGCGGAACTTCTCGACCTCGTCCTCCTGCTCGTCCGGGATCGAGATGCCGGCCTCGGCCAGCACCTCCTCGGCGCCGAAGATCGGGGTGCTGGTGCGCAGCGCCACCGCGATCGCGTCCGACGGTCGGGCACTGACCTCCAGCCCGCTGGCGAAGACCATCTCGGCGTAGAAAACGCCGTCCCGCAGGGCGGTGATGCGCACCTGGGTGAGCTGCTGGCCGGCGGCCTCGAGCAGGTCGCGGATCAGGTCGTGGGTCAGCGGACGCGGGGGCACGACGCCCTGCTGGGCGAACGCGATGGCGGTGGCCTCGCCGGCGCCGATCCAGATCGGCAGGTAGCGCTCGCCGCCGGACTCCTTGAGCAGGACGATCGGCTGGTTCGACGGCATCTCGACCCGCACACCCACCACGTCCAGCTCGTTCACGTCAGCCACCCTACCCGCGGCCCGAGCCAAGCCGAGGCGCCCGCCAGCCGCGACCTGAAGATCCTTTGGACGCCGACGCACCACACGTACGGCGTGTCTGGTGCACACGCGTCCACTTTGTGAAAACCAGAGCTAGCGCCCGACGACGTCGCGCAGCCTGGCCCGCACCAACGCCGTGTGCAGCCGCAGCGAGAGGGCGCCCATCTCGCGGGCCACCTCTTCGGCCCGGGACCGGGCCTCCGGGCTGCGCTGCCGCAGCAACGGCGTCACCACCTGACCGACCAGGTCCACCTCGCGGTCGGCGGCGGTGCGGAACGAGCGCAGGTGCCGCGGCTCCAGGCCGAACCCGGCCATCTCTGCGACGGCGGTGGCGATGACCAGCGCGTCGGCGTCGTAGTACGCCGCCGATGCCGCGCTGCCGCGCACCGGCGCCACCAGCCCGTAGCCCTCGATCTCGGTGAGCAGCGCGTCGTCGATGTCGGCCGACGACATCAGCTCGGTGCGGGACAGCCGCAGCTCGGTGGTCTCGCCGAGCGCGCGCGGTCCGGGCAACCAGTCCGGGCGCCCCGCCGAGCTCGGGACCTGCGGCCGCTCCCCCGGCACGGCCGGCGGCTCGAGGCCGCGGTCCAGCGCGTCCAGGTGGTCCTTGATGACCCGCAACGGAAGGTAGTGGTCGCGCTGGGTCGCCAGCACGTAGTGCAGGCGGGCGACGTCGCCGTGGCTGAACTTGCGGTAGCCCGACGGGGTGCGGGCCGGCTCCACCAGGCCCTCCGACTCCAGGAACCGGATCTTCGAGATCGTGACGTCCGGGAAGTCGGCCCGTAGCTGGGTGAGCACCTCGCCGATGCTCATCAGCGAGTGGGAGGCCGGCGCCGCGCTCATGCGGCCCGGCTCATCGGTCCTGCTGGCTCGGGTAGTACACGAGTCGGTACTTCCCGACCTGGACCTCGTCACCGCCCGCCAGCGTCGCCTCGTCGATCCGCTCCCGGTTCACGTAGGTGCCGTTGAGCGAGCCGACGTCGCGCACGCTGAAGCCGTCGGGGACCCGGACGAACTCGGCGTGCCGGCGGGAGACCGTCACGTCGTCGAGGAAGATGTCGCTGCTCGGGTGCCGCCCCGCCGTCGTGGTGTCCGAGTCGAGCAGGAACCGGCTGCCCGAGTTCGGCCCACGTCGTACGACGAGAAGCGCCGAGCCCGGCGGTAGCGCCTCCACGGCGGACTGGTCCGCGGTGGAGAGGCCCTCGGACTTGTCCGCGGGCTCGCCCGGCTCGAGGGCCCCGCCGATGGTGATGGTCGACGTCTCGCCCGGGGACGGCGGCGTCGGTGCAGCCGGCTTCAGGGCCGCGCCGCAGTTGTTGCAGAAGCGCGCGTCGTCGGTGTTGCTGTGGCCGCACTGGGTGCAGAACTGCATCAGGCGTGCCTTCCCCGCCGGAGCGTTCGAAGTAGGGCGATCCGTCAACCTCCACCCTAGGTCGAGGTCCTGCGGAAACCTACGGCCCCTGCGGGACGTGGTCAACCGGAACGGCTGACTGTCAGCCGTCCAGGCTCGCCTGGTAGGTGGCGGCGTCCAGCAGCGCGCCATCTCCCCCGTTGTCGGCTCCGTCGCCGACCCGGATGGTCATCATCCAGCCGTCGCCGTACGGGTCGGAGTTCACCAGCTCCGGCGCCGCGTCGAGGGCGTCGTTGCGCTCCACCACGGTGCCGGTGACCGGCGCGTAGAGCTCCGAGACGCTCTTGGTCGACTCGATCTCGCCGCAGGTCTCACCCGCGGTCACCTGGGTCCCGGTGTCCGGGAGGGTGACGAAGACAATGTCGCCCAGCGCGTCCTGCGCGTAGTCGGTCACCCCGACCCGGACCGTGTCGCCCTCGCGGCGGACCCACTCGTGGTCCTTCGTGTACTGCAGGTCCTCGGGGATCACGTGCGCTCGCTCTCAGTCGTCGGCCGGGCGAGCGTAACGAGGCGACGGAGCGGCCCGCAAGGAGGTGATGGTGACCCGGTCCCGCTGAGTCACCACACCCTGCGCGTCGTCCTGACGCAGCACGTCCAGGACACCACCGGGGATGTCCAGGGCCGCCGCCAAGGTGCGCGAGTCGCCGATCACCAGGAACCGGTACGGCGAGGTGAGCTCGGTCCCGTCGACCACGACCCGCCCGGCGCCGTCCCCGCCACCGGAGTCGGTCGGCGCCTCGAACGAGGTGGCCGCCACCACCCGGACAGCGGGCCCGGCCAGCGAGGAGATCTCGACCGCCTCGGCCCCTGCGTCGCGCAGCTCCTGCAGGGTGTCGAGGAGCACCTCCGGGCCGACCTTGCCGTCCGGGTCGCTGATCGTGAGCTCGATGCCGGGGCCGGTCGCGGGCAGGGTCCCGGCGAGGATGCCGAGCACCCGGGCGCGGGCCTGGGCCTCGTCCAGCGCCGCGCGGCTGCCGGTGCTGCCGTTCGTCACCCGGGCGCGGGTCTCCTCGAGGTCGCGTGCCTCGGTCCGGAGGCGGTCCGAGCGCTCGGTCACGTCATCCAGGATGCGGACCAGGTCGGACTGGCGGAGGCCGTCCAGACCCGCGTCCTGGGTCGAGCGCACCTGCACGACCACGGCGAAGCCCAGCAACGCGCACAGCAGACCGGGCAGCAGGTTCCCACGGCTGGCGTGCGGGCGCATCGCGGACCGCAGCCGGGTCCAGGCGGTCCGCTGGCCGGTCATGCGCGGAACAGCTGCCGCCGGATCGCGGCGGCGTTGGAGAAGATCCGGATGCCCAGCACGACCACGACACCGGTCGAGAGCTGGGTGCCGACACCCAGCTGGTCACCGAGGTACACGATCAGTGCCGCGACCAGGACGTTGGCCACGAAGGAGACCACGAAGACCCGGTCGTCGAAGATGCCGTCGAGCAGCGCCCGCAGTCCGCCGAACACCGCGTCCAGGGCCGCCACCACCGCGATGGGCAGGTAGGGCTGCAGCCAGGTCGGAACCGTCGGCTCCAGGAAGATGCCGGCGACGATGCCGAGCACCAGCCCGATGGCGGCTATCACGTCCCGTTGCTCCTCGTCTCGGCCGGCTGCGGCTCGGCTGCGTAGCGCAGCCGGACACCCGCGGACGCGGCCAGCTGCAGCCGGTCGCTGTCCTCCACGGCGTACGTGATGCCGTAACCCTGGAGCACCTGCAGATAACTGCCCCCGAACCCTCCCACGAACGTCTCGCGGAGCTTCTTCGGGTCGCCGACGGCTTCGATCTCGTACGGCGGTGTCAGCGGCCGGAAGTCGACGAGGACCGCGTTGCCGGCCGACCGGATGGCCGACAGGGCGGTGAGCCGCTGCCCGTTCACCGCCACTGCCTCGGCCCCCGCGGCCCAGATCTCGTTGACCACCGTCTGCAGGTCACGGTCGGTGACCCGGCCGTCGGTGTCGACGTCGGTGCGCGGGTCGACGTCGGAGCCGCTGCCGTCGCCGGCCGCGTCGGTCAGCCGCACCACCATGCCCGGCCCGGTCACCGGCGCGGCGCCGGTGGCCGCCTCGAGCCGGGCCAGCCGGTCCGCGAGCTCGGTGCCGGCACCGGACAGGGCAAGCACCTGGCGCTGGGCCCGCTGCACCGACGCCCGTTGCCGGTCCAGCTGGGCCTGGGCCTTGTCGTTGGCGGCGGACCGCTGCTCGACCTCGGCGACCAGCGCGTCCCGGGCCTCGGCCGCGGAACCCGCCCGCTGCCGGGTCTGCGCGAAGGCGGTGGCCAGCAGCAGCCCGACGAGCAGCAGGCCGATGCTGAGCACCAGGACGGCCGACCGGCTGGCCGGCTCGCCGGCGGCGCGCCGGGCAGCGGCCCGCGCGTAGCCCTCGTCCAGCGAGTCCTCGACCAGGTTGCGCAGCAGAAGCATCGAGTCGTCCGGCCGCGAGGGGCCGCCGCTGCGGGTGGTCGGGGTGGGCGCTGACATCGCTCAGGTGCCGGCGCGAGCGACGACCTCGGCCCAGCGCTCGAGCAGGGCGGCCGAGGTCGAGTCGTTGCCGGCCTCGGCCCAGACGTGGGTGACCGGCTCGGCGGGGTCGGGCAGCACCAGCGCCCAGTTCCCGTTCTCCTCGAGCACGCGCACCCCGTCGGTCGTGTCCAGCCGCCGGGTGCCCGCCTCCTCGACCACGGCGCGCATGACGACGCCCTTGGCCGCCCACGGGGTGGGCACGGACCGGCGGCTCACATGGCTGCTCGGGATCCGGGCGTCGATCTCGGACAGCTGTAGCTTGGTGCGCGCCACCAGCCCGACCAGCTGCACGAAGGCCGCGATGCCGTCGTACGTCGTGGAGAAGTGCGGCACCACGAAACCGCCGCGGCCGTCACCGCCGAAGACGACACCCTCGGCCACGACCGCCTCGGTCAGCGCGGCCGGTGTGGTGGCGATCCAGCGGATGTCGACCCCGTGGAAGGCAGCCACCTGCTCGGCGACCCGGGTCGTCGTCACCGGGAGCGCCACCGTGCCGACCTTGGTCTCCGCCGCGACCAGGTCGAGCACGACCAGCAGGGCCCGCTCGTCGTCGATCGCGAGTCCCTTCTCGTCGACCAGGGCGATCCGCTCCCCGACCGGGTCGAAGTGCACGCCGAACGCCGCCTTGGACGAGGCCACCAGCCGGCCCAGCCGGAGCAGCGACTCGCCTCGTTCGGCGGCCGTCTCCGTCGGTGACGCCTCGTCCAGGCCGTTGTTGACGGTGAGGACGTCCAGGCCCAGGCGGCCGAGGAGGGTCGGCAGCACCAGCGAGGCGGTGCCGCCACCGGTGTCGACCACGACCTTCAGGCCGTGCTCCTCCGGCAGGCCGGACACGTCGATGGTGCGCAGCAGCTCGAGGGTGTAGGCCTCCATCACCCGCGGCGGGAACGACAGGTCGCCGATCTCGCCCGGGAAGGCGCGCCGGAACTCGCCGCGGGCATAGGTGCGCTCGAGCTTGCGCTGCGCGGCCTGGGAGAGGTCCGCGCCGCTCTCGTCCAGGAAGGAGATGTCGACGCTCTCCGGCTGCCCCGGGGAGGTTCTGATGACCACGCCGCCGGCGCAGCCGCCCTGGGCAGTCTGCAGCCGCGCCACGGGAACCGGCACCACCTCGAGGTCGACCACGTCGATCGCGCTCGAGGCGAGGGCGGAGATCACCGCGCGCTTGAGCGCGCGGGCCGCCCGGGACACGTCGCGAGAGGTCGTGACGGTGGAGCCCTTCTTCAGCGTGCTGGCCCAGGCGCTGGCCAGCCGCACCGCGAGCTCCGGGGTGATCTCGACGTTGACGATGCCGCTGACCCCGCGCGGGCCGAACAGACGGTGCTGGCTGCGCGACTCGAAGATGAGGTCCGCGGTGACGACAGCTCCGGCCTCGACGTTCTTGTACGGGTAGATGCGGACGCCGGTGGCGACGATCGCCTCCTCCTCGATCACGCACTCGTCGCCGACGACCGCCCCCTCCTCGATCCGCGCGGCCCGCATGACGTCGGTGTTCTTTCCGATCACGCACGCGCGCAGGTTGGTCTGCGGGCCTACGAACACGTTGTCGTGGACCACGGCGCGGTGCAGAAAGGCTCCGGTCTTCACGATGACGTTGCTGCCGATCACCGTGAACTCGCGCAGCTCGGCCCCGGCCTCGACCTTCGCGTAGTCGCCGATGAAGAGCGGGCCGCGCAGCACGGCGTCCGGGTGCACGTCAGCGCCCTCCGCGACCCAGACGCCGTTGGACACCTCGAAGGCGTCGAGGTCCACGTCCACCTGGCCGGTCAGGACGTCAGCCTGGGCCCGCATGTAGGACTCCTGGGTCCCGACGTCCTCCCAGTAGCCCTCGGCGATGTACCCGTAGACCGGCAGCCCGAGCTCAAGCAGCTTCGGGAACACGTCGGCGGACCAGTCGACCGACTCCCCGGCGTCGACGTGGTCGAAGACCTCGGGCTCCATCACGTAGATGCCGGTGTTGACGGTGTCGGAGAACACCTGACCCCAGGTCGGCTTCTCGAGGAAGCGCTGCACCTTGTGGTCGTCGTCGACGATGGTGATGCCGAACTCGAGCGGGTCGGGCACCCGGGTCAGGCAGACGGTGACGAGCGCGCCCTTGTCCTGGTGGAACTTCACCAGGTCGGTGAGGTCGAAGTCGGTGAGGGCGTCGCCGGAGATGACCAGGAAGGTGTCGTCCCGCAGCAGGTCCTCGGCGTTCTTGACGCTGCCGGCCGTCCCGAGCGGCGTCTGCTCGGTGACGTACTGCAGCGACATGCCCAGGTCCTCGCCGTCGCCGAAGTAGTTGCGCACCAGGCTGGCGAGGAACTGCACGGTCACGACCGTGTCGGAGAAGCCGTGCCGCGCGAGCAGCCGGAGGACGTGCTCCATGATCGGCTTGTTGACGATGGGGAGCAGCGGCTTGGGCATGCTGACGGTCATCGGGCGCAGGCGGGTGCCCTCGCCCCCGGCCATCACCACCGCCTTCACGCGGCCACCCCCTCGCGCGGGTTCAACCGGTCGGCGCGCAGCAGGTCGCGCACCTGGACCAGGTAGAGGACCCCTGCCCACCAGTACAGCGCCGTACCCCAGATCGCGAACGCCCAGCCGAACGCGTGTGCCACATCCCCGACCAGCCCGTCCCACTCACCGAGTAGCAGCAGCGGGAAGCCGGCCAGCAGGTTGAAGGTCGCTGCCTTGCCGAGGAAGTTCACGGGCAGCGGCCCGTAACCGTGCCGCCGCAGCACGGGCAGCGTGAACGCCAGCAGCACGTCGCGGCCGACCAGCAGCAGCGTCAGCCAGAGCGGCACCACGTCTCGCACCGTGAGACCGATGAGGGTGGCGAGGATGTAGAGCCGGTCCGCGGCCGGGTCCAGCAGGGTGCCCAGCTGCGAGGTCTGGCCCCAGGCCCGGGCGATCTTGCCGTCGAGATAGTCGGTGACACCGCTGACCATCAGCACCAGCACCGCGGGCCCGTCGTGCTCGGTGAGCACCAACCAGAGAAACAGCGGGACGCCCAGCAGCCGGAGGGCGCTCAGCGCGTTGGGCAGGGTCACCACACGGTCGCTCGGCCCAGGTGCTCCCGGCACACGGTCCCCTTCCGCTGTGCCCCCGGTGGTCACCGGAGTACTGGTGCGAGCCTAGTCGCGCGGCCGGAGGAGGCCCATGTCGAGGCGGCCTCAGCTCTCGCCCACCACGCCGTCGAGCAGCTCACGCACGACGTCGAGGTGGCCGCAGTGCCGGGCGTACTCCTGGACCAGGTGCAGCAGGACGCGCTCAAGGGTGGCCGGCTCGGCGCCGTCCCACCGCTCCCCCGGTACGCCGGTCTCGGCCAGGTCGTGCCGGCCGGCGATCGCCGTGGTCACCCCCGCCCGGTGGTCGAGCTCCGCGAGCAGCCCGCCGAGGGTCTGGTCCGGCCCGACGTGCCAGCGGCCGTCCCGTTGGTCGCCCCACGGGTGGTCGACCGGCCGGCCTTCGAAGCCCCACTCGAGCCACCGCATCTCGACGTAGGTCAGGTGCTTGACCAGCTCCAGCGGGGACCAGCCGGACGGGAGCACGCTGCCGCGCAGCACCGTCTCGTCCAGCCCGGCGAGCTTGCCGCGCAGGACCGACCGGAAGTAGTCGAGGTAGCCGAGCAGGACGGCGGTGCGCGAGGTCGCCGGCTGCGTCGGCTCCGGGAAGGGGATGCTCACGAGAGTCCTTCCTACCGGATCCGCCGGCCGGTCTCGGCCGTGGAGTAGCCGCCGAGCGCCTCGACCGACGCGGCGAAACCGGGGTCGCCGATCAGGTCGAGCAGCGGGTCGAGGACACCGAGCTCGAGGGTGGCCGCCGTGGTGACGAGGTCGTAGGGCTCCTCGGCCACGGGCACGAAGTCCAGGCCGAAGGCGCGGGCGGCGGCCAGGATGCCCAGGCCCGCGTCGGCCCGGCCGGACGCGACGGCGGCGCCCACCGCGAGGTGGGTGCTCTCCTCCCGGCCGTAGCCCTCGACGTCCACCGGGTCGAGTCCGGAACGGGCCAGCTCGTGGTCGAGCAGGACCCGGGTGCCCGCGCCGCGCTGCCGGTTCACGTAGCGCAGGCCCGGCCGGGTCAGGTCCTCGATGCCGCCGAGCCCGAGCGGGTTGCCGGGCGCCACCATCAGCCCTTGCTGCCGGTGCACCAGCCGCACCACGGCCCCCTCGCCGGCGCCGAGGATCCGGTCCAGGTAGGGCAGCGTGTACTCCCCCGTGGCCGGGTCCAGCAGGTGCGAGCCCGCCAGGTGGCACAGGCCGTCCCGCACCGCGACCAGGCCGCCCAGCGAGCCGACGTTCGACGACACCAGGGTCAGCTGCGGGTCCCGCTCGCGCAGCGCCGACGCGGCCAGGTCGAGCACCAGGTCGTGCGACCCGATCGCCACGATCGTGCGAGCCACCTCGTCCAGCCCGCGCAGCAGCTCGACCTCGACGTCCTCGCCGGCGTGGTGCCCCTCCAGGCCGGCGGGGACGAGCAGCAGGCCGTCGGCCCGCACCAGCGACGTCAGCACACCAGCGCCGCGCGGCAGCGGGGTGGCGACCACCTGCCCGCCGACCCGGCCGAGCCGGACCCGCACCCAGTCGTCCATCCCGCCGGGAGACGCGAGCTTGCGGGCCAGCCGCGCGGTCGCCGTCGGCCGCCGGGTCGGCGCGGTGCCCTCGAGCGAGGCCAGCAGTGGGGCGGCGAAGATGTCGAACGTGAGGGCGGCCGACACCGGGAAACCCGGTGCCCCGATCACCGGGGTGGCGTCGACGACCCCGAGCACGACCGGGTGCCCGGGCCGGACCGCGACACCGTGCACCGCCAGCACGCCCTCGTCGGCCACCACCTGCGCGGTCCAGTCGTCGCGGCCGGCGCTGGAGCCGGCGAGCACGACCACCAGGTCGCTGACCGCGGCCGCCGCGTGCACGGCCGCGGCGATCACCGGGGGCTGGTCCGGGACGATCGGCGTCACCGTCACCTCGGCCCCCAGCTGGCGGGCCTGGCCGGCGAGCATCAGCGAGTTCGTGTCGGGGATCTCGCCGGCTGCCAGCGGCACGCCGACCCGGCGGATCTCGTCGCCGGTCGGCACCAGCACGACCCGCGGCGCGCGCCGCACCTCGACGGCGGTGACCCCGGCCGAGGCTGCCGCCGCCAGGTCGAACGGCCGCAGGCGGTGACCGGAGGGAAGCAGCAGCTCGCCGGCCGCGACGTCCTCGCCGATCGACCGGACATGCGTCCAGGGCGCGGTGGCGGCCCG
>JAVEDA010000448.1 GCA_030841195.1 Actinomycetota bacterium
CGACGGCGTAGCCCCGTGCCGGCAGCTGGCACTGGCCATCGGCCGGCGCGGCACGCACCACGTGCGGGCGTGCGAGTACGTGGAGTCACTGCCGTATTTGGACCGAGCCAATGCGATGGGGCGGGAGATCGGCGACAACGAGGTGGTGTCTCGCGCCCTGTCCAACAAGGGTGTGGCCACCTGGTTCCTAGGTCAGCACGCGGGCGCCCAGAACCTGATCCGGGAGTCGCTCCAGGTCGCTCTCGCCCACGACCTCGAGGACTCCGTTGCGCGGAACTACCAGACACTGGCCTGGTCGTACTTCATGGACCAGGACCTGGTCGAGGCGCATGCGCAGCTGGAGGAGGCCGAGCGCTACACCGCTGAGCGCGACCTGCATGGGCAGCTGCTGTGCGTGCTCGCGAGCGAGATCAGCCTCAAGGTGGCGCTGGGCCGCTGGGACGAAGCAGCGGCGCAGGCGCACGACCTGCTCTACGTGCGGAACACCGGGCGGGCTAGCCGGATCGAGCCGCTGGTGGCCCTCGGACTGCTCAGTGCGCGGCGCGGTGACGCCGACGGCGTCTGGGGACCGTTAGACGAGGCGCGCGACCACATCGGGAAGTCCCAGTCGTTGAACTACCAGGGCTTCATTGCATTGGCGCGCGGCGAGGTGTACCTGCTTGACGGCGACATCGAGCGGATCCGGACCGAGGTGCTGCCCTGGTACGAGGAGGCCGTCCGGGTCGGCGAGGAGGACTACGTAGCGGACCTGGCGATGATGGTGTGGCGGGCCGGCCTGATCGTGGAGCCGCCCGAGGGTCTGCGCGAGCCCGCGCGGCTCGCGATGACGGGCAACCACCGGCAGGCCGCGGCCACGTTCGCGTCGAACAACATGCCGTACAAGGCGGCCTGGGCGCTGCTCGACAGCGACGACGAGATCGACCTGCGCGAGGCGCGAGCGATGTTCGACCGGCTCGGCGCGAAGGCGCTGGTCGAGCGCACCGACGCAAAGCTGCGTGCGATCGGCGCCAAGGTGCCGCGCGGCCCGCGGCCGAGCACCCGCGCGAACGTGGGCGGGCTCACCGACCGCGAGATGGAGGTCCTCGACCTGCTCGACGGCGGCCTGCGCTACGCCGAGATCGCGGCCAAGCTGCACCTGTCCGAGAAGACCGTCGGCAATCACGTCTCGGCGATCCTGGCGAAGCTCCAGGTCTCCTCCCGGCTCGAGGCCGTCCGCCGCGCCCGCGACCTCACCGCCGTCGGCTGACGGGCCCCCCAACTCCCGCGTTGATCATGCAACTTTGGGGATCTTGAACAGCGGCCGCGGCTCCTAGCTCGCGCGGGAGAACAC
This sequence comes from Actinomycetota bacterium, assembly GCA_030841195.1. Classification (GTDB taxonomy): domain Bacteria; phylum Actinomycetota; class Actinomycetes; order JACCUZ01; family JACCUZ01; genus JAVEDA01. The sequence continues at coordinate 1,331 of JAVEDA010000448.1, forward strand.
GACGGTGCAGTCCTCGGAGACGTATGGCTCGCAGGTGGTGCAACGCGGAGCGGAGCAGCCAGTGCAGGGCTCGACCGGCTGGCCGCAGTCGCAGAGCTCGGGCAATGGGTCCATCTGGGTCATGACAACAATGCTCGACGCGGCATGTCTCGGTGGTGCTGCGCGCAGGTGAAGTCTGCGTGACATCGCGCCCGGACCTCGCGCCGCCCCTGCCCACCCACCTCGAGTGAAACGCCCAGCGACCGAGATGCCCCCGCAGAGGCGCCGGGCGTTTCAGTTGAGGCGGCTGTCAGCCGCTTGTTGCCGGCATCGGTTGCTCGCTGACCGGCGTGATCTTGGCCGTGCAGACCTTCATCCCGGGGAGCAGGAACTGGTTGATCCGCTCGACATCGTCCGCCTCGACGACCAGGTAGATCGTGTGCTCCATGAAGGAGCCGTAGAACCCTTTGACCTCGACACCCTCCACCGACGCGTCGTGCAGCGACCGCGAGCCACCTTTGCCGTAGGGACAATTCTCCGGGCTGTGGACCTGCTCAATGTGGAACAGCACGTTCGTTTCCCCTCGTCCTGCGCGGTGCGAACCGCGGGCCCGATGACCGACATCGGCTACGGAGGCCCAGTCAACCGCCGGGCCAGCTCCCTGGCTAGGGGTGATCGTTTCATCGGCCGGTAGGCGTCGCGTCGATGCTCGACCCGCAGGACGACCACCTCACGCAGGTCGTCGTTGATGCGGTACAGGACTAGATAGGTGCCGCGACGAGCGGACCAGACCCCGGCGAGATCCTGGCGCAATGGCTTTCCGACCCGGTGCGGATCGGAGACCAGGGCCGTGGTCAGGAAGCTGATGACTGCGGTGGCGACCGCCTCCGGCAGCTGGTCGGTGATCGCCCGGCGGGCCGGCGGTGTGAGGACGAGCTCGTACGCCGGGGGGTCGGTCACTCGCGGACGCGGCGCACGGCGTCGGCACCGCGGACGACGTCGCCTCGGGCGTAGGCAGCGTCGGCCTCTCGGATGTCCGCCAGCGCGGCCGGATCGCTGAGCACGTCGATCGTCTCCTCGAGCTGCGCCAGGTCCTCCGGGCTGATCAGGACCGCGGCTGCGTGGCCGTTGCGGGTGACGATCACGCGTTCGTGCTGGTGCTCGACCCGGTCGATGACCTCGCTCAGGTGGTCGCGGACTGATCTCAGCGGTTCGGTGCTCATGGCCACAATTGTGGCCACACCTCCGCCGCAGACGCCAGGGCCGGATGATCGACACGTCACGCCCGGTCGTAGGGGCTGGGACAGGCCTTCATCACACGACCCACCAGGTCGCTGAACGCATCGGCTTCTCGTTGCTTCGGTGTCCGCAGACCTTCCAACGTCGTGCGTACAGCCGCCGCGTCCTCGATGAGCAACTCCGCCTCGACGCGCATCAAGGCCCGCCAGAATGGGATGAGCTGTGCGGTGGGCATCTTCGCGCTGAAGCTGTACATCCCGTCGGCCCGACGCTTGAACGGCGACTGCTCAGCTATGGCAACCAGGACCGGAAGCAGATCCAGCACAGACTCTCCCGCGACAACATCGTCAGCATGAGTGTCCATGTCCGGACGGTAGGGCTGACCCTGGACAGAACGTCTCGGTCATTCGCGGGGACCCGGGCCTGACGGAGCGCAGTCAGTCGAGCCCGCCACTCAACCGCTCGCGCAGGCCGGTGGCGCGTGCTGCGGGCCGTCCCACCGCTTCGACCAGCGCCTCCGCCGAGCCGATCACCCGCACGTGCGTGGTCGCCCGGGTGACGGCGGTGTACAGCGTCTCCCGCGTGCCCAGCGGTGACCCCGCCGCCGGCAGCAGCACCGTGATCCGGGCGAACTGGCTGCCCTGACTGCGGTGCACCGTCATCGCATGCAGCGGCCGCACCGCGCCGAGCCGCACCAGCGGCACGAGGATCGGCGCGCCGCCCCGGCCGAACGCCGCCACCAGCCCGCCCGCACCGTCGTCGACCACGACGCCGGTGTCGCCGTTGTAGAGCCCGATCTCGTAGTCGTTCGCCGTCACCATCAGCGGCTCGCCCGCGTACCGCCCGTCCGCCCGCGGCAGCACCGGATGCTCGTCGGCAATCCACCGCGCGGCCAGCGCGCTCCAGTGCGCCACCCCACGCGGCCCGCGGCGGTGCGCGCACAGCAGCCGGTGCCGGTCCAACGCCTCCAGCGCCGACGCCGCGTCACCGCGCTCGGCCGCGTCCAGCAGCGCCAACCCGCTCACCGTGACGTCCGCCTTCACCCCGTCCAGCTGGTACGCCGGGAGGGCCGCCCCGTCGGCGACCTCGACCAGCTCGACCTCGGGGGTGTCGTCGGAGCGCAGCACCTCCAAGACATCGGGCCCCCGTCCGTCCTGCACCGCCGCGGCCAACAGTGCGATGCCGCTCGTCGCCGGGAAGCGCCGGTTCGTCGCCAGCGTCGCGACCGCCACCTGCGAACCCGCATCCACCAGGTCACCTAGCACGGCGCCGGCCTCGACCGACGCGAGCTGGTCCGGGTCGCCGACCAGCACCAGCCGGGTGGTCGGCCGCAAAGCCTCGAGCAGCCGGGCCATCATCGTCAGCGACACCATCGACGCCTCGTCAACCACGACCACCTCGACCGGCAGCCGGTTGGTGCGGTCGTGCCGGAACCGGCTGCGCGCCTCGGGCCGCCAGCCGAGCAGCCGGTGCAACGTGGTGGCCGGCAGCTCACCGAGTCGCAGCCTGTCGGCGTCCGGCAACAACGCCGTCGACGACCGCACCGCCTCCTCCAGACGCGCCGCCGCCTTGCCGGTCGGAGCGGCCAGCGCGATCCGCCACTCGGGGTGCTGCTCGCGCAGCAGCGCCAGCAGCCGGCTCACCGTCGTGGTCTTGCCGGTGCCGGGCCCGCCGGCCAGCACGCTCACCCGCGACAACGCGCACGACTCGGCAGCGCCGCGCTGGTCGACGTCACCGGCACCCGGGAACAGCCGCGCCAACCCGGCCGCGAGCACCACTGCGTCGAGGTCCGCCGGCGAAACCGCCGACCGCTCCAACAGCTCGGCCGCGACCTGCTCCTCCTGGTCCCAGTACCTCGCCAGCCACAACCGCGACCCGCTGAGACGCAAGGGGCCGCCGACCAAGACGCTGGTCGCGCACCGCGCCACCCAGTCGTCCGGCCACTCCAGTGCTGCGACCTCGACCACGTCCGACGCAGCGTCCTCGAGGTCCGCATCAGGACTCGTCGTCGCCTCCGCGGTCGCCAGGTCCAGCACCACC
>JAVEDA010000453.1 GCA_030841195.1 Actinomycetota bacterium
CGCACCCGAGGGTCGACGCCGCCGGGGTCGAACTGCGGTCCGGCCAGGAGGTCGAGGGACGCGAGGATGCCGGTGTCGGGCGCGTCGGCGACGTAGCTGCCACCCAGGGTGGCGGCCAGCTCGCGCAGGTAGCCGGTGCCGACGTAGCGCGAGCGGGCCGGCAGCGGCACGACGAACGGCAGGTCCTCCGGTGCGACCCGTTCGGCGAGCAGGCTCACCTGCGCGTCCCGGAACAGCAGCGCCGACAGGGTCCGGTAGGTGAGCACGGTGCTGCTCGCCACCACGGCCGCCGGGGTGCTCCGGTCCCTCGTCGCGAACGCCGCGCCGACCGCGCCGCCGAGGACCGGGCCCAGCACGACCTTCTGCGGGCGTAGGCCGAGCGCCCCCACCGCGGCGCCGGTCACGGCGCCGACAGCCACCGGTCCGGCGCTGGTGAGCCGTCCGGCCACCCAGCCCAGCGGGGCCGCCAGGGCGGCGCTGACCGCGATCCGCTGCCAGAGCGCCGGGATCTCGCCGGGGCGCTGCCGGGCCCGGGCGACCGCCTCTGACGCGCCGAGGCCGGCAGCGCCCACGGTGGCGCCCAGCAGGCCGGACCGGACCCCGCGGCGGCCGGCCAGCGCCGCGCCGGCCCGCCCGCCGCTGGCGCCGGCGAAGAGCACCGACGTGGCCGTGCTGCTCCCGGCCCAGGTCTCGTTCGTGGCCACGGTTCGAAACGTACCGGCCGACGGCGACCTGGCCGCCCCGGGCCGCTAGGCGCGCACCAGCTGGGGGACCGGTCGGGGCCCGTGCAGGGCAGCGCGCAGCCCCGGCGCCAGGTGCCGGGTTATTTCATCAGCCGTCATGCTCGCCAGCGGCTCGAGGCGCAGGACGTAGCGGGTGAACACCAGGCCCGCGAGCTGGGCGACGAAGGCGCCGGCCCGGTAGCGCGCGTGCGGGCCACCGATGTGGTCGGCGACGCGGTCGACCATCTCGTGCTCGAACGCGTCCGTGAGCAGCCGGGCCAGCTCAGGGTCCTGCACGGCGGCCGTGACCAGGACCCGCAGCGGCCCGCTCTGCCGGGGGTCGTCCCAGGCGCCGAGCAGCGCCCCCAGCACCCGTTCCGGCAGGCTCGCCGGGTCGCCGGGAAGGGCGGCGCGTAGCAGCTCGGGCGGGTTGGCCGTCAGCGCCAGCACCGCGCCGAAGAGCCCCCGCTTCGACCCGAAGAAGTAGCTCACCAGGGCCGCGTCCACGCCGGCCTCGGCGGCGATCGAGCGCATCGTGACCACCTGGTAGCCCTCGGCCAGGAACCGGCGCCGGGCGACGTCCAGTACCTGGGCGCGGGTCTCCGGCCGCCCGGGCCGGCGACCGCGCCGACCCCGAGCGTGGACTTTATTCATCATGGTTGAAATATAGCCGCCCGGTCTGCGAACCTGCAATTCATCGACCGCAGAATTCCTATCCGGAGGTTCTCATGACCACCACCGCGCGCCCGGCCGCGGCGCACCGCTCGGTCCTGGCAGTGACCTGCCTGGCCTTGGCGACCGTCGTCTCGGCCGTCGCCTCGCTCAACGTCGCCATCCCCTCGATCGCCCGGGACACCCACGCCACCCAGACCCAGCTGTCCTGGGTGATCGACGCCTACGCCCTGGTCTTCGCCGCCCTGCTCCTGCTGGGCGGCGCGATCGGCGACCGGTACGGCCGGCGCCGGGCCCTGCTCGGCGGCCTGGCGATCTTCGGCGCCGGGTCCGTGGCCGCCATGACGGTCACCGACCCCGGCTGGCTGATCGCGATGCGCGGGCTGCTGGGCGTCGGCGCCGCGCTGGTCATGCCGGCGACCCTGTCGACCATCACCAGCACCTTCCCGCGCGAGCAGCGCTCCCGCGCTATCGGTGCCTGGGCCGGTGTCGCAGGCGCCAGCGCGATCCTCGGCCTGCTCGCCTCGGGGGCCCTGCTCGAGGTCTGGTCGTGGCGGGCGGTGTTCGGGTTGAACGTCACGCTCGCCGTGGCCGCCGTCGTCGGAACCCTGCGCGTCATCCCGGAGTCCGCCGACCCGGCCGCGCCGAAGCTCGACCTGGTCGGGGCGTTGATCACCGTCGCTGGCCTCGGCGTGCTCGTCTACTCCGTCATCGAGGCGCCCACCGCGGGCTGGTCCAGCGCCGGCACCCTGCTGGGCCTCGCCACCGGCCTGCTCCTGGTCGGCGCGTTCGTTGCCTGGGAGCTGCATCACCCGGCGCCGCTGCTCGACCCCCGGCTGTTCCGGCACCGTGCGTTCGCTGCAGGCACGGTGTCGATCACCGTGCAGTTCTTCGCCTTCTTCGGCTTCGTGTTCCTTGTCCTGCAGTACCTGCAGCTCGTCCGCGGCGAGAGCCCGCTGGTCTCGGCCCTGAGCCTGGTCCCGATGGCGCTGGCGATGATGCCGGCCGCGCGGGTGGCCGCTCCCCGGCTGGCCGCCCGGGCCGGCGCGATGCGGGCCTGCCTGCTCGGCCTGCTGCTGATCACGACCGGACTGCTCGTGCTCTCCCGGCTCGGCACCGACTCGTCGTACTGGCTGCTGCTGTGCGGCCTCCTCCCGCTCGGTGCGGGCATGGGGCTCGCCATGACGCCGGCGACCGCGGCGATCACCGACGCCCTGCCTGCGGCCAAGCAGGGTGTCGGCTCGGCGACCAACGACCTGGCCCGCGAGCTGGGTGGCGCGCTGGGGATCGCGGTCCTCGGCAGCCTGCTGCAGTCGTCCTACCGGAGCGGGCTGGACGTGAGCGGGATGTCGACCCAGACCGCCGACCACGCGCGGTCCTCCCTGGCCCTCGCGGCCCAGCTCGGGCCGTCCGTCGCCCAGGACGCCCAGGCTGCGTTCACCGACGGGCTGCAGTTCGCCCTCACCTGCGCCGCGGGCGCCGTCGCCCTGGGCGCGGTCCTGGTCGTCGCGCTGCTGCACCGGGCGGACGACCGGCACGGCGAGCCCGCGTCGGGTCGTGAGAAGGTCGACGCGGGGAGCGCGACGTGAGGAGGAATGCCGATGGCACTGGTGCTCACCATCACGACCGGGCGGGTGGACCCGGCGCGGGCCGAGCAGTTCCAGCTGACCTTCCAGACGCAGTTCGGCCGACGCTTCGACGAGGCGTCGTACCTCCGGCAGGCCATGCTCGTGCACCTCGGCGACAGCGTCTGGCAGATGTTGACGCTGTGGGACAGCGCGCTGGCGCAGAGCCACGCGGTGGACAACGACGTGCCGCTGACGGTGCGGATCTTCCGCGACTTCGGCGTCGAGCCGGAGATCCAGCTGGCCGATGTCTCGTCGTTCCTGCAGCCGCGCCGCACCGTGCCGCGGCCGGCAGGCGAGGCCCCGACCGCCGAGCCGTCGCCCGGGAGGCGGGAGGAGGCCCCATGACCGTCGACCTGCACGTCCGCGAGGCCGGGGCCGGCTTGCCCCTGGTGATGCTGCACGCGTTCCCGCTCTCATCGGCGATGTGGCTCGAGCAGCGCAACTCCCTCGGCGAGCAGGCCCGGGTGATCACGCCGGACCAGCGCGGCTTCGGGGGCTCGCCACTGGGCTGGGACCAGCCGTCGCTGGACCAGGTCGCCGACGACGTGGCCGCGATGCTCGACCGGCTGGCCGTCGACCGCGCCGTCCTGGGCGGGCTGTCGATGGGCGGCTACGCCGTGATGGCGTTCCTCCGCCGCCACCCGGACCGGGTCCGCGCCCTGGTGCTCGCCGACACGAAGGCTGGCGCAGACACCCCGGAGGCAGCGGCGAACCGGGAGCGCATCGCCGACCGCCTGCACGACGAAGGCACCTCGACGGTGCTCGTCGACGAGGTACTGCCGTCGCTGCTCGGGGCCACCACCGTCCGCGACCGGCCCCTGGTCGCGGGCCGGGTCAAGGGCCTGGTCGAGGCAGCACCGCCGGCCGCGGCCGCTTGGGCCCAGCGGGCGATGGCGGTCCGTCCCGACTCGCTGGACACGCTGCGTGCCACCGACGTACCTGCGTTGGTCCTGTGGGGCGAGGAGGACGCGCTCGCCTCTAGGGCCGACGTCGACGCGATGGTCGAGGCGCTGCCGCAGGGCCGGCTCGAGGTGCTCGCCGGGTCCGGGCACCTGACCGCGGTCGAGGTCCCGGCCGACTTCGACGCAGCGGTGGGCGCGTTCCTCACGACGCTGGCCTAGCCCCTCTCAGACCTGGTCCATCCGCGGGATCGCGACCTGCCGGAGCACCAGCAGCACCGCGGCAGCGACCGGGATCGCCAGCAGCGCGCCGACGACACCGAGCAGCGCGCCGCCCAGCAGCACGGCCACCACAGTGACCGGTGCGGGCACGTCGACCGCACGGCGCATCACCCGCGGGTAGACCACGTAGTTCTCGAACTGCTGGTAGGCGATGTAGAACACGACGCACGAGATGCCGACCACCGCCGACTCGGTGAAGCCGAGCAGGGACACCACCACGGCGGCGATGGTCGCGCCGATCAGCGGGACCAGGTCGAGCAGCGCGACGAACAGCGCCAGCGCGAGCGCGTAGGGGAGCCCGATGATCATCAGGAAGACGTACGACGTGAAGCCGGCCACGAAGGCGACGGTCAGGGCGCCGCTGATGAAGCCGCCGATCCGGTTGATGACCTCGTCGCTGAGCAGCGTCACGCGCTCCCGCCGGCTCGCCGGGACCAGCCGGTAGGCCTGCCGCTTCATGCTCGGCAGCGCCGCCAGGAAGTACAAGGTCATGATCAGCAGCGACAAAGCGCTGAACACGGCGTTCAGCACCACCCGGCCGACCCCGACGATGCCGCCGAACATGCGTTGCCCGAGATCGCCGGAGGTCACGTAGGTCTGAGCCCGGTCGATCACGCCGTAGTCCTGGTCGAACTGGCGGATCGTCGGGTTCCTGCGCAGGTCGGACAGGTAGTCCGGCAGCGCCTTGACGAACGCGTTGCTCTGCTCGATCACGGGTGGCAGAACCGCGAAGCCGAACCCGACGAAGGCCGCGATGACGCCGAGGAACACGATCCCGACGGCCACGCCGCGACGCATCCCGCGGGCGACCAGCCACTCCACGATCGGGCTCAGGCCGATGGCGAGGAACAGCGCCACTGCGATGAGCACCAGCACGCTGCGCGCCTGCAGGAAGGCCTGGACGAGGAACCAGGCGGTGAGGACGCCGAGAGCGCCCAGGAAGCCGAGCATGAACGGTGAGTCCCGCCGGATCGGCCGGCCGAGCGAGCCGAAGGCCGGGTCCAGGGTGTCCGAGTGCACCTCATGCTCGGCGGTCTCCGCGGCCTCCTCCGCCGCGCGCGCGTCGTCGCGCGCTTCCTCGGCGTCGTCCCGCGCCTCCTCGGCGTCCTCGCGCGCCTCCTCGGCGTCGGC
>JAVEDA010000476.1 GCA_030841195.1 Actinomycetota bacterium
GTCGGTCTACGAGCCGATTGGCATCGTCAACCTCGAGGCGATGGCCTGCGAGGTGCCCGTCGTCGCGACCGCCACCGGCGGCATACCGGAGGTCGTGGCCGACGGGGAGACCGGCCTGCTGGTGCCGATCGAGCAGGTCGCGGACGGCAGCGGCACCCCGCTCGACCCGGCCCGGTTCGAGGCCGACCTGGTCGCGGCCCTGTCGAAGGTGCTCGCCGAGCCCGAGCGCGCCCGCGAGATGGGTGTGGCCGGCCGGCGTCGGGCGGTGGAGGCGTTCTCGTGGGCCGCGCTGGCGACCCGGACTCTGGACCTCTACCGGGCACTGCTCTGAACGCTGGCGACCGGCTCAGGTCACCGGGGGACTGCATGCCGCCTCGACCGCCCGGCGGGCCGCGACGTCGAGATCGCGCAGCACCTGCGACCGGGCGGCCATCTGATCGGCGCTGACGGCCGCGCCCTCGCCGGCCCGGGCCAGCTCCACGATGCTCGCCACCCGCAGCGCCTGCTCGAGGACGGTGTGCGCGCCCGGGTCGACCGAGAGCGGCAGCGCGGGGCGCACCGACCGCGAGCGGGCCGCCAGCACGTCTGCCGCGGCGGGCTCCCACCGGGCGACGTCCAGCCGCGCCAGCACCGCGGCGGCGTCACGCATCATCGCGGTCAGGGCGCGGGAGGCCTCGGCGAGGGGCACCGGCGTCCGCGAGTCAGGCGCCACCGGATGGGCCGACCAGGTCCCGCGCGTCTCGCCGAGCAGTCCCAGCGCCCGACCACCGACCGTCAGCACGGCCTCACCGCGGCCGATGGCACGCTCGTTGAAGGCGGGCGGGCCGGGCAGACCGGTCGCGTCTCCGGGCCGGGGCAGCACCAGCCGCAGGCCGGTGACGCCCAGGGCGCGCAACCGCGCCAGCGCGTACGCCAGGTTCACCGCGCCGTCCTCGTCGGGCAGCCCGAGGACCCGGTGCCCCGCGTCGTGGCTGCCCCGCACCTCGTCGGCAGCCTGGTCCGGGCTGACCGCGCCGGCGAGGGCCGCACTGCCCCAGGCCGCCATCCGACCCGCGCTCGAGAGCTCACGCACGCCGGTCAGGGTAGGTCGCCCGCCGCTGGATAGGTTGGGCCGCATGTCGGACGTGCTGCACTTCTCGCAGGTGAGCGTCCTGCGCGAGGGAGCCACGCTGATCGACCGGCTCGACTGGGAGATCGCCGAGGGGGAGCGGTGGGTCGTGCTCGGGCCCAACGGCGCCGGCAAGACCACCCTGCTGCAGCTGGCGTCGGCCAACCTGCATCCCAGCCGCGGCACGGCGTCCGTGCTCGGCGAGACCTTGGGTGCGGTCGACGTGTTCGAGCTCCGCCCGCGGATCGGTCTGTCGAGCGCTGCGCTGGCCGAGCGGCTGCCGCCGCGCGAGTCCGTGCGCGACGTGGTCCTCACCGCGTCGTACGCCGTCGTGGGCCGGTGGCGCGAGCGCTACGAGCAGATGGACGCTAGCCGGGCCGACGAGCTGCTGGCGGCCCTCGGCGTCGCGCACCTGGCCGAGCGCCGGTTCGGCACGCTGTCGGAGGGCGAGCGCAAGCGGGTGCAGATCGCCCGGGCGCTGATGACCGACCCCGAGCTGATGCTGCTCGACGAGCCCGCGGCCGGCCTCGACCTGGGAGGCCGCGAGGACCTGGTGCGCCGGCTCGGTCTCATCGCCGCCGACGAGGACGCGCCCGCGCTCGTGCTCGTCACCCACCACGTCGAGGAGATCCCGTCCGGCTTCACCCACGTGCTGCTGCTGCGTGGGGGCAAGGTCGTCGCGGCCGGGCCGATCGGCAGGACGCTCACCGCGGCCGCGCTGGCCGAGACGTTCGGCCTCGCCCTCGAGCTGGGCCGCACCGGCGACCGCTGGGCCGCCCGCGCCGTCTGACCCCCGCCTCCCCACCCGCCCGCCGTCCGCGCCTCGCGGAGTCGACCACGTAAAGCACGTGTGCGGACGCTGCAGCACGTATGCAGCCGTGCTGAGGCGTCCGCCGGCGTGCTGAGGCGGGCGCCGGCGCCCTGCTCGGCCGACGGCTCGCCGGTGCGCACCAGTGCCCGCCCGTCGACCACGTATGGCAGGCGGGTCGGCACCTCGCCAGGTGGGTGCGCCTCGCAAAGTACCCATCCGCCTCGCAAAGCAGCGGCCACGACGTACGTCGGTCGGATGCCCACGTGGTCCGCGGCCAGCGCGGCGAGTACCACCGTCCTCTATCCATCAGCCGCCGATCCCGACGATCATGGTCCCCGTGCGCGTCGTGGTCGTGGGAGCCGGGGTGGTCGGGCTGACCTGCGCGGTCCGGCTGGCCGAGGCGGGCCACGAGGCCCACGTGCTGGCCCGGGACCTGCCGCACGAGACCACCTCCGCGGTCGCGGCCGCCCTCTGGTACCCCTACCGCGCGCTCCCCCAGGACCGGGTCACGGCCTGGTCGGCGCGCACCTACGAGGTGCTGACCGAGCTGGCCCGGCAGCCGGGCACCGGCGTTCAGGTCCGCGACGGGGTCGAGCTGCTCGGCCCCGAGGCGCCGGACCAGCCCTGGTGGCGAGCCGCGGTGCCGGACCTGACGACGGTCCCGGACCCCGCCCCCGGCTACCCCCACGGCTGGCGGCTCGCGCTCCCGGTCGCCGAGATGGACGTCTATCTCGACCACCTGGTGGCCCGGCTCGAGCAGGCCGGCGGCACCCTCACCCGGCACTGGCTGGCCGAGCTGCCGGCCTCCGGTGTCGTCGTCAACGCGAGTGGCCTCGCCTCCCGCGCCCTGGCCGGCGACGGCACGCTGTCCCCCGTCCGCGGGCAGGTGGTGAAGGTGGCGCAGACCGGGGTGAAGGAGTGGCTGATCGAGTCCTCGGACGAGGAGCGGCCCCTCTATGTCGTCCCGCGCGAGCACGACGTGGTCGTCGGCGGCACGGCCGACGCAGGCTCATGGAACCTCAGCCCCGACCCGGAGACGGCGACGGCGATCCTGGCCCGGGCCACCGCATTGGTGCCCGCGCTGCGCGGCGCCGAGGTGCTAGCCCACCGGGTGGGTCTCCGCCCGGCCCGGCCCGCCGTCCGGCTGGAGGCCGTGCCGCACCCGGACGGAGAGTCAGGCGGGGTGGTGCACTGCTACGGGCACGGCGGCGCGGGGGTGACGTTGTCCTGGGGCTGCGCCGACGACGTGCTCGTCGCCGTCGAGGAGCTGCTCGAGTCGGTACGCCGGTAGCCGCGCAGCCCCGGCGAGAAGAGCGCGACCACGGCCACCACCGCGACGCAGGCCACCCCGCCACCGACCCAGGCGGCCGTCGCGCCGAAGGCGTCGGCCGTCGCGCCCGCCCGCAGGTCACCCAGCCGCGGCCCACCCGCGACCACGACGATGAACACACCTTGGAGTCGGCCGCGCATCTCGTCCGGCGCGAAGGTCTGCAGGATCGTCTGCCGGTAGACGCCGGAGACCAGGTCGGCGGCACCGGCGACCGCGAGCAGCACGACCACCAGCCACAGGGACTGCGCCAGCCCGGACACCGCGACCGACGCTCCCCAGGCGGCGACCGCGACCAGGAGCGCGAGTCCCTGACGGCTCACCCGGCCGATCCAGCCGGAGAGCAGCCCGCCGACCACCGAGCCGATGCTGATGGCCGCGAACAGCCAGGCGGCGCTGCCGGCCCCGTTGAACCGCTCGTCGGCCACCTCCGGGAACAGCGCCCGTGGCATGGCCAGCACCATCGCCACGATGTCGACGACGAAGGACATCAGCAGGATCGGCCGGGTACCGATGAAAGTCAGCCCGGCGAGCACCGACCGCAGCCCCGGGCGCACCGTCCGGCCGAGCGGTCGCATCGCGGGCAGCCGCAGCGCGGCGTAGAGCCCGGCAGTGAACAGGGCCGCATCGATGCCGTACGCACAGGCGTAGCCGCCGTGCACGAGCACAACGCCGGCGATCAGCGGACCGAGCACAGAGCCGAAGTTGCTCATCGTGTAGTTCAGCGTGTTGCCGGCCGGCACCAGGTCGAGCGGCAGCAGTCGTGGAACCAGCGCCCCCCTGGTCGGCGAGGACATCGCGAACGCCGCCGACTGGAGCGCCACCAGGCCGAGCAGCACCCAGCGGTCGCCGTCGCTCACCAGTGCCTGGACGAGCAGGGCGCCCGTGACCACCCACGCCGCCAGCGACGCCGAGATGAGCAGCGTCCGCCGGTCCACCGCGTCGGACACGGAGCCGCCGTAGAGCCCCAGGACCACCAACGGGATCAGGGCGGCCAACCCCAGCAGCCCGACCCAGAGCGACGAGCCGGTCACGTCGTACATCTGCACCGAGACGGCCACGGCGGTCAGCTGGAACCCCACGAACGCCACGCCCTGGCCGACGAACAACCGCCGGAAGTCCGGGTGCCGCAGCGGCCGGACGTCGACGGCGACCCGGCGCAGGAACGAGGTCCGTGAGCCGCCTGCCATCACCCGCTACCCCTCTCGATACGGCATGCTCGACCACGTGAGCCTGGCGGAAGCAGCGGTGTCGGTCCACGGCCTGCGCAAGACCTACGGCGAGCGTACGGCGGTCGACGGCGTGGACCTCGACATCCCCCGGGGCGAGGTGTTCGCACTGCTCGGCCCCAACGGCGCCGGGAAGACCACGACCGTGGAGATCCTGGAGGGCTACCGCAGCCGCGACGCCGGCGAGGTCTCGGTGCTGGGAGTCGATCCGGCCGACGCGACGCCACAGTGGCGGGCCCGGGTCGGCATCGTGCTGCAGTCGGTCACCGACCTCTCCGAGCTGACCGTTGCGGAGACGGTCCGGCACTTCGCCGGCTACTACCCGAGGCCGCGGGACCCCGACGAGGTCATCGCCACGGTCGGGCTCACGGACAGCGCCGCCCAGCGGATCCGGTTGCTCTCCGGTGGCCAGCGGCGACGGCTGGACGTGGCGCTGGGCATCCTCGGTCGGCCCGAGCTGCTGTTCCTGGACGAGCCCACCACCGGTTTCGACCCGGCGGCTCGGCGACAGTTCTGGGACCTGGTCGAGGACCTGGCCCGCGAGGGGACGACGATCCTGCTGACCACGCACTACCTGGAGGAGGCCGAACGGCTGGCCGACCGGGTCGCGGTGATCGCGTCGGGCCGGATCGTCGAGGTGGCCGAGCCGGCCGCCCTGGGCGGGCGCCGGAACGCGGCGGCCACGGTGTCGTGGACCGACCCGGACGGTGCGCGCCGATCGGTGCGCACCGCTGAGCCGACCCGCACGGTCACCGAGCTGGCCGCGACGTTCGTCGGCGAGGTGCCCGGGCTGTCGGTGACCCGGCCGACGCTCGAGGACGTCTACCTCGAGATGGTCGGGCTGCAGTGACGACGCCGGTGTCCGACACGACCGACGCCACCGGTCGACTGCCCGGCACCTTGTCGATCGGCCTGCATCGGGTGCGCATCGAGCTGCTGCAGTTCGGCCGCGACCGGGAGGCGGCCTTCTTCACGGTCATCCTTCCGGTGCTCCTGCTGGTCGTCTTCGGCTCGGCCTTCAGCGGCGACGTGGCGCGCGGGGTGTCGTTCAGCCAGTACTTCCTGGCCGGGATGATCGCGTCAGGGATCGTCTACACGTCGTTCCAGAACCTCGCGATCTCGATCCCGCAGGAACGCGACGTCGGGACGCTCAAGCGGCTGCTCGGGACACCCATGCCGAAGGCCTCGTACTTCATCGGCAAGATCGGCCTGATCCTGGTGATCTACATCGGGCAGGTCGTCCTCATGAGCGCCATCGGGGTCGTGCTGTTCGACGTCCACCTGCCCAGCGACCCGGCCGACTGGTGGACGTTCACCTGGGTGAGCGCGCTCGGGCTGGTGTGCTGCACGTTGCTCGGCATCGCCTTCTCGGCCGTCGCACGCAGTGGGCGTGGCGCGCCGGCGCTGGTGTCGCCGGTGGTGCTCGTTCTGCAGTTCACGTCCGGGGTGTTCTTCCAGTACGACGAGCTGCCGCCGTGGATGCAGCAGCTGGCCGCACTGTTCCCACTCAAGTGGCTGTGCCAGGGCATGCGCTCGGTGTTCCTGCCGGACAGCTTCCAGCGCCAGGAGCTGGCCGGTTCGTGGGAGCTCGGGCGCACCGCGCTGGTCCTGGCCCTCTGGTCGGTGGCCGCCCTGGTGCTGGCGCTGCGGTACTTCCGGTGGCAGCACCGCGACGACACCTGAGGCCGGAGCTCAGCCGACGGGCAGCCCGGCCGCCGTGCGCACCACGTCGACGATCCGGCCGATGATCTCGGTGATGCCGTAGTCCTTGGGGGTGAACACCGCGGCGACGCCCTGGTCGACGAGCCAGCGGGCGTCGGCGTCCGGGATGATCCCGCCGACGACGACCGGCAGGTCGCCGGCGCCGGCGTCCCGCAGCAGCCGCAGCACCTCGGGCACCAGCTCGCGGTGCGAGCCGGACAGGATCGACAGCCCCACGAGGTGCACGCCCTCCTCGACCGCTGCCGACGCGATCTGGGCGGGGGTGAGCCGGATGCCCTGGTAGACCACCTCGAGGCCGGCGTCGCGGGCGCGCACCGCGATCTGCTCGGCCCCGTAGGAGTGCCCGTCCAGGCCGGGCTTGCCGACCAGCAGCCGCATCGTGCTGCCGAGCTCACCGTTGGTGCGCCGGACCAGCTCGCGCACCGCGAGCAGGTCGTCGTCCGCCTCGGTGGTGCCGACGGCGCCGGAGACACCGGTGGCCGCGCGGTAGGAGCCGAACACCTCCCGCAGCACCTGCGACCACTCCCCCGTGGTGACGCCGGCGCGGGCGCAGGCGAGGGTAGCTGGCATCAGGTTCTCGGTGGACTTCGCGGCGTCCCGCAGCGCGGTGAGCGACGCCTCGACGGCTGCTGCGTCCCGGCCGGCCCGCCAGGCCTGCAGCGCCGCCACGGCCCGGCCCTCGACGGCCGGGTCGACGGCCTGCACAGCGGTCTCGAGGTCAGCGGTCAGGGGGCTGGGCTCGGTCTCGGTGAACGCGTTGACCCCCACGACCACCGCCTCGCCGGACTCGACCCGGGCCCGGTGCCGCGAGTGCGACGCGACCAGCTCGGACTTGAGGTAGCCGTTCTCGACCGCGGCCACCGCGCCACCCATCTCCTCGATCCGGGCCATCTCGGCGCGGGCCGCTGTCAGCAGCTCGCCGACCTTCGCCTCGACCACGTGCGAGCCGGCGAAGAGGTCCTCGTGCTCGAGCAGGTCGGACTCGAAGGCGAGCACCTGCTGCATCCGCAGCGACCACTGCTGGTCCCACGGCCGCGGCAGGCCGAGCGCCTCGTTCCAGGCCGGCAGCTGCACGGCCCGGGCCCGGGCGTCGCGCGAGAGCGTGACTCCGAGCATCTCGAGCACGATGCGCTGCACGTTGTTCTCGGGCTGGGCCTCGGTGAGGCCGAGGGAGTTCACCTGCACGCCGTACCGGAGCCGCCGTGCCTTGGGGTCGGTGACGCCGTAGCGGTCGCGGGTGGTCTCGTCCCAGAGCGCGACCAGCGCGCGCATCTTGCACATCTCCTCGACGAACCGCACGCCGGCGTTGACGAAGAACGAGATCCGCGCCACCACCTCGCCGAACCGCTCCGGCGGCACCTGGCCGGCGTCGCGCACCGCGTCGAGCACCGCGATCGCGGTCGACATAGCGAACGCGATCTCCTGCACCGGCGTCGCACCGGCCTCCTGCAGGTGGTAGCTGCAGATGTTGATCGGGTTCCACCGCGGGATGCTCGAGACGGTGTAGGCGATCAGGTCGGTGGTCAGCCGCATCGACTCGGCCGGCGGGAAGGCGTAGGTCCCGCGGGAGAGGTACTCCTTGACGATGTCGTTCTGGGTGGTGCCACCCAGCTGGGCCCGTACGCCGGCCGCTGCCGGGCTGTCCGGCTCGACTCCTGCCTGCTCCAGCGCTGCGGTCTCGTAGAGCGCGAGCAGCCACATCGCGGTGGCGTTGATGGTCATCGAGGTGTTCATCGCGGTCATCGGGATGCCGTCGAACAGGGCCCGCAGGTCGCCGAGGTGGCTGACCGGCACCCCGACCTTGCCGACCTCGCCGCGGGCCAGCTCGTGGTCGGGGTCGTAGCCGGTCTGGGTCGGCAGGTCGAAGGCGACCGACAGCCCGGTCTGGCCCTTGGCCAGGTTGCGCCGGAACAGGGCGTTGGACTCCGTCGCCGAGGAGTGACCGGCGTACGTCCGCATGACCCAGGGCTGGTCCCGCACGACCGGCATCCTACCGGTCGGTAACTTCAGACGAGGGCGGCGGCGGCCGACTCGAGCGTGAGCACCCGGTGCAAGCGGGTGGCCCGCAGGATCCGCAGCACCCGGGGAGAGGCGTCCCGGAACACCAGGCGGCGGTCCCGCTGCTTGGCCCGGTGGTCGGCGCCGAGCAGCAGCCCGAGGCCGGTGGCGTCCACGACCTCCACGGCCGAGAGGTCGACGACCAGGTCGCCGGAGCCGGCGTCGATCGCGCCGTGCAGCACGGTGCGGACCTCAGCCACGGCGCTGACGTCCAGCCGCCCGGACAGCGCGATCAAGTACCCGTTCGCCACCTCGACGACCATCTGGCCACCCCCTCGGAACTTTAAGACGCTCGAGTACCCCGCGAGGTTGCCTCGCCGGTCCCGTGCTGACGAAGGTACGGCCAGGACTTGAGAAACTCTTGAAGCCACGCTGTGACTCCTGTGACTTCTGTGACCCAAGTGACTCAGCGATGGTCCGGCGTCGACCACGTAAAGCACGCCGGCGGACACGACAGCACGCCTGCACGCGTGCTGAGGTGTCCGCGAGCATGCTGAGGCGGCCCCGGGCAGGCTCCCGCCGAGAGTCCGAGCAGCGACGCGGCGAGCCCTAGCTGTCGTAGGTGTAGAAGCCGCGGCCGGACTTGCGGCCGAGGTCGCCGGCGGCCACCATCCGCGACAGCGACTCCGGCGGGAAGAACTTCTCGTCCGCGGTGTCGGTGTAGATGTTCATGCTGGCGTTGCGCAGGATGTCGACGCCGGTCAGGTCGGTGGTCGCGAGCGGGCCCATCGCGTGGCCGAAGCCCAGCTTGCAGGCCGTGTCGATGTCCTCCGCCGACGCGACGCCGCTCTCGACCAGCCGGATCGCCTCCATCGCCAGCGCGCAGATCAGCCGGGTGGTGACGAAGCCGGCCACGTCGCGGTTCACGACCACGCAGGTCTTCCCGACCGACTCGGCGAACGCCCGCGCGGTCGCCAGCGTCTCGTCGCTGGTCTTGTAGCCGCGCACCAGCTCGCACAGGTCCATCATCGGCACCGGCGAGAAGAAGTGGGTGCCCACCACGGCCTCGGGCCGCTCGGTCACCGCCCCGATCTGGGTGATCGGGATCGCGCTGGTGTTCGTGGCGAGCACCGCACCGTCGCGGCAGAGCCGGTCCAGCTCCCGGAAGATCTCCTGCTTGACCTCAAGGCTCTCGAACGCGGCCTCGACCACCACGTCGGCCGGGGCGACCGCGTCGAGGTCCGTGGTCGTCGTGATCCTGGCCAGGGCGGCCTCGGCGTCGGACGCCTCGAGGGTGCCCTTCGCGACGAACCGCCCGAGTGATTTCTCGATCGACGCCGTGCCCTTCCCGAGGGCCGCGTCGGTCACGTCGCGCAGCACGACGTCGTGGCCGGCGACCGCCGCCACCTGGGCGATCCCCGAGCCCATCAGGCCCGCTCCGACGACAGCAAGTGAGGTGCTCATGGGCGCCGAGCCTAACCGGGGCGTCATGGGCGAGACTGGGGCGGTGCCGGGCTGGAGCGCCCTCCTCACGTCGGTCGTCATGGTCGGCGTGCTCGCGCTGTTTCTCCGTTGGGCGTACGGCGGCAGACGGCGCTCGTTGGTCGAGCGCAGGCCGCGTCCTGGCACCGCCGACGACTACGGGCTGATGGTGTCCGTCGCCTCACCGGGAAGCTTCGTCGAGGGCGAGCTGTCACGGCAACGGCTGGCTGCCGCCGGCATCAAGGCGCAGCTCGTGACCACCACCGAGGGCCCGCGGTTGATGGTGCTCAGCGAGGACGAGACGAGCGCGCGGCAGCTGCTGGCCAGCTCCTGAGCCGCCTCAGTGGTCGAAGGCCGCGTCGGGGTCCGGCTCGCGGGTGACGTCGGCGCCCAGGTGGCGCAGCGCCACGTCGAAGCCCGGGTAGCCGCGGTCCACGTGGAAGATGTCGCTCACGTGGGTGACCCCCTCGCTCACCAGCCCGGCCAGGGTGAGCGCCGCACCGGCCCGGATGTCGCTGGCCCGTACCGGGGCTCCGGACAGCCGCGGCACCCCGCGCACCACCGCGTGATGACCGTCGGTGCGCACGTGCGCCCCGAGCCGGGCCAGCTCGCTGGCGAACACGAACCGGCCCTCGAAGATGTTCTCGGTGATCATGGCGGCGCCGTCCGCGATGGCGTTGAGCGCCATCACCAGCGGCTGCAGGTCGGTCGCCAGGCCGGGGTAAGGCAGCGTGACGGCGTCGACCGCGGTCGGCCGCCGCTCCATCACGACCCGGAACCCGTCGTCCAGGCCGTGCACGACGGCCCCTGCCGAGCCCAGCTTGTCCAGCGCGATCTCGAGGTGCTCGGGCCGGGCGTGGTGCACCGTCACGTCACCCAGGGTCATCGCGGCCGCGAACGCACAGGTGCCCGCGACGATCCGGTCCGGCACGATCTCGTGGGTGGTCGGCGACAGCCGGTCGACTCCCTCGATGGTCAGCGTCGAGGTCCCCATCCCGTCGATCTTGGCGCCCATCTGCTGCAGCATCTGGCACAGGTCGACGATCTCCGGCTCACGCGCCGCGTTGTCGATCACCGTCGTGCCGGTCGCCAGCACCGCCGCCATCAGCACGTTCTCGGTGGCCCCGACGCTCGGGAAGTCCAGCCAGACGGTTGCCCCGGTGAGCCCGTGCGGCGCGTGGGCCACGATGTAGCCGTGCTCGTTCTCGAGCTCGGCGCCGAGCTTGGTCAGCCCGGCCATGTGGAAGTCCAGTGGCCGGCTCCCGATCGCGTCGCCCCCCGGCATGGCCACCTCGGCCCGGCCGCAGCGGGCGATCAGCGGCCCCAGGACGCAGATGGAGGCCCGGATCCGGCGGACCAGGTCGTAGTCGGCGTGGTGCCCCAGCTCGGCCGGCACGTCGACGACCACGGTGGCTGTCTCCGGGTCGTAGTCCACCGCGCAACCGAGCCGGCGCAGCAGCTCGCCCATGATCTCGACGTCCATGATCCGCGGCACGTTGGTCAGCGTGGTGCGTCCCTCGGCGAGCAGCGCAGCGGCCATCACCTTGAGCACGCTGTTCTTGGCGCCGGTGACGCGCACCTCGCCTGCGAGCCGGGCGCCACCCACGACGCGGAACCTGTCCATGCCCGGCATCGTAGGGTCGGCCCCCTCGCCTAGTCTCGACGGCATGGTCAACCTCACCCGCATCTATACCCGCACCGGCGACGACGGCACCACCGGCTACGGCGGCCGGGGGCGGATCAGCAAGAACGACCCCCGGCTGGAGGCCTACGCCGACTGCGACGAGGCGGGTGCCTTCCTCGGGGTCGCGCTCGCCTCGGGTGCGCTGACCGACGACGTGGCCGCCGTGCTGACCCGGGTGCAGAACGACCTCTTCGACGTGGGCGCGGACCTGTGCACCCCCATCGAGCCGGATCCGAAGTACCCGCCGTTGCGGGTGGTGCAGGAGCAGGTCGACGCGCTGGAGCACGAGATCGACCGCTTCAACGCCGACCTCGAGCCGCTCCGGTCGTTCGTGCTGGCAGGCGGGACGCAGGCCGCCGCCCACCTGCACGTCGCGCGCACCGTCGTACGCCGGGCCGAGCGGGCCACCTGGCGCGCGGTGGAGACCCACCCGGACACGGTCAACCCGCTGACGGCCACCTACCTGAACCGGCTCTCCGACCTGCTGTTCGTGCTGGCCCGGCATGCGAACCGCGAGGTCGGCGACGTGCTGTGGGTCCCCGGCGCCAACCGCTGACGTGGCGGGCACCGACTGGCGGGCCTGGCATGGCGACTATGCCGACCCGGCCTCGGCGCTGTCCCAGCGACTCACTGTGGTCCAGGCGCAGATCGCCCAATGGCTCGACCGCACGCAACCCCGTCCCGTGGTGGTGACCAGTGTCTGCGCCGGCGACGGCCGCGACCTGCTCGACGTGCTGACCGGCCGGCCGGACGCCGCCCGGGTCACGGCCACCCTGGTCGAGCTGGACGCGGACCTCGCCGCGGCCGCTGCCTCGGCGGCCGCCGACCTGCCGGACGTCTCGGTCCGGTGCGCCGACGCAGGCAGCACCGACGCGTACGCCGGGTGCGCGCCCGCCGACCTGCTCCTGCTGTGCGGCGTGCTGGGCAACGTCAGCGACGACGACGCCGCGAGCACGATCGCAGCGCTCCCCGGGCTGTGCGCCTTGGAGGCGACCGTTGTCTGGACCCGGCACCGCCGCGAGCCCGACCTCACCCCGGCGATCCGCGGCTGGTTCACGGCAGCTGGGTTCGCCGAGGAGTCGTTCACCGCGCCGGACGACACACGCTGGTCCGTCGGCGTCCACCGGCTCGTCGATCCGCCCCAGCCGGTGAGCGAGGGACGCCTGTTCAGCTTCGTCCGCTGAGCACGCGGGGTGACCAAGATCGTTCGCGACGTTCCGCCGCGACTCGCCGACCTCGATCGCGGCGTGTTGCTCACAAAGGTCGCGAACGATCTTGTTCGGGGGGCTCCGGTCAGGCTTGTTCGGGGGGCTCCGGTCAGGCGGTCGGGATGCCCGGGGGTGAGGACTCGAGCCAGGCGAGGAAGCCGGTCAGGGTGTCCTGCCCCATCGCCAGCTCGACCGAGCCGGGCCCCTCGCCGTCCAGGCAGCGCACCACGACGGCATCCGCGAGAAGGGCGAAGACCTCCGGACCGCGTGGGCTCCGGCGCTCGACCACCTGGAGGTGCCTGCGGCCGAGGACACACTTGGGTCGCATCGCGAAGGAGAACACGCGGTACCACTCCAGCCGTTCACCGGCGTACCGGCCGATGCCCAGCACCCAACCCTTCCCGTGCTGCGCCTCCCGGAGCCGGATGCTGCAGTCGAACGTCCCACCCCGGCGGGTGATGACCCGACGCCGGACGAACAGCAGGGCGAGGCCGAGCAGCGCGACCACCACGAGGACGGCCAGTCCGTCCAACGCCACCAGGACGCTCACCGCTCGTACGCCATCGGTGAGTCCAGGCGCCGATCAGCCGCTGTGGTTGCTGCCGGCGGCAGCCAGCCGAGCCTCGGCGCGGTGGACCGCGTCGGCCGCCTCGCTGTCGTCGTCGGCCGCCTCCGAAGCGCGTTGCAGCGCCGCACGAGCCCGCTCGACGTCGATGTCCTGGCCGAGCTCGGCCGTCTCGGCCAGGATCCGCACCGTGTTGTCGTGCACCAGCAGAAAGCCGCCGTGCACCGCAGCCAGGGTGGACTTCTCGTCCTCGCGGATGTCCACCACACCACCAGGAACGAGCACCGAGAGATGGTCCCAGTGGCCGGGCAGGACGCCGATCTCGCCGTCGACGGTGCGGGCGCGCACGAAGGTGGCCTCGCCCGTCCACACCTTCTTGTCGACCGAGACGACCTCCACGTCGAGCTTCTCGCCAGCCACCCGCGATCAGCCCTCCTTCTCGATCTCGGCAGCCTTGCGCTCGACGTCCTCGATGCCACCGCACAGGAAGAAGGCCTGCTCGGGCAGGTGGTCGTACTCGCCCTCGGTGAGCTTCTTGAACGACTCGACAGTCTCGCTGACCGGCACGAAGGAGCCGTCGAGACCGGTGAACGCCTTGGCCACGAAAGTGTTCTGCGACAGGAAGCGCTGGATCCGGCGGGCCCGGCCGACGAGGATCTTGTCCTCTTCGGAGAGCTCGTCGATGCCGAGGATCGCGATGATGTCCTGCAGGTCCTTGTAGCGCTGAAGGATCTCCTTGACCCGCTGGGCAACGGCGTAGTGCTCCTCGCCGACGTGGCGCGGGTCGAGGATGCGGCTCGTCGAGTCGAGCGGGTCGACGGCGGGGTAGATGCCGAGCTCGGAGATCGGCCGCGACAGCGTCGTCGTCGCGTCGAGGTGCGCGAACACCGTGTGCGGCGCCGGGTCGGTGATGTCGTCGGCAGGGACGTAGATCGCCTGCATCGAGGTGATCGAGTGACCGCGGGTCGACGTGATGCGCTCCTGCAGCTCGCCCATCTCATCAGCCAGGGTCGGCTGGTAGCCGACCGCCGACGGCATCCGCCCGAGCAGCGTCGACACCTCCGAGCCGGCCTGGGTGAA
>JAVEDA010000478.1 GCA_030841195.1 Actinomycetota bacterium
GCCGACGCAGACCCGCAAGGCCGTCGCGCTCACGCCGATCCCCGACACATGGACGGTGCCCGGTTGCGGGCACGGACCGCACTGCACGGGGTCGGCGGAGCAGCCGGCGAGCAGCACGACCAGCGCACCTGCTGCCAGCTGACTCCAGTGCCCCGACACGACCGGTGAGATGGCCTGCGGGCCGGATCGGTTCCCGCGGCCTCCGCGTGGCACACTGGGAGCCGTACGAAGTTCGACGCACAGCGTGCTCCGGGGTCGGTGCAATTCCGAGCCGGCGGTGACAGTCCGCGACCCGTCCGGGAGCCACCAGCGATGGTGGTGACCAGCCGGTTGACCTGGTGGAACTCCAGGACCGACGGTGAAAGTCCGGATGGGAGGCAGCACGCCGGGCGTCCGACGACGGACCGGTTGCGCACCCCTGCGCCGCCGGGCCGCCGCGCCGGGCGTCCGACGCCGGAGTCCCGGCGAACCCCCGGAGCGCGCCCGAGCCAGGGAGCACCGGGTGGGCACCGACGAGCGCGACGAGCGTGAGCGCACCGGCATGCGCCGCGCGGTCGCCCTGTCCGCGTCGGTCGGCGAGGTGACCCACCCCAACCCCAACGTCGGCGCCGTGGTCCTGGACCGGGCCGGCACGGTGGTCGGCGAGGGCTGCCACCAGCGGGCCGGCGGCCCGCACGCCGAGGTCGTGGCGCTGGCCGACGCGGGCGACCTGGCCCGCGGCGGGACGGTGCTGGTCACCCTCGAGCCGTGTGCGCACACCGGGCGCACCGGGCCGTGCACCGACGCCCTGCTGGCCGCCGGCGTGGCCCGGGTCGTCTACGCCGTCGCCGACCCGACCCCGCGGGCCGGCGGGGGAGCGGACGTTCTCCGCGCGGCGGGCGTGCAGGTCGAGGCGGGGCTGCTCGCCGGGGAGGCCGAGCGCGCCAACGAGCGCTGGCTGACCGGCGTACGGCTGCAGCGGCCGTTCGTGGTGTGGAAGCTCGCCTCGACCCTGGACGGCCGGGTGGCGGCGGCCGACGGCACCAGCCGGTGGATCTCCTCGGCCGAGTCGCGGGCCGACGCCCACCGGCTGCGGGCCGAGTGCGACGCGATCGTCGCCGGCGTCGGGACGGTGCTGGCCGACGACCCCGCGCTCACGGTCCGGGACGCCGCCGGCGCGCTGGTGGGCGGGCAGCCGCTGCGGGTGGTCGTCGACACCCATGGACGTACGCCGGTCGGCGCGCGGGTGCGGGACGCGTCCGCCCCGACCTGGGTGGCCACCGCCGACGAGCTGGGCACCGACGCCGCGGGCCAGGTCGACCTCGCGGCGCTGCTGAGCGCGTTGCACGCCAAGGGCCGCGGGCTGGTGCTGCTCGAGGGCGGGCCCACGCTGGCCGGAGGGTTCGTGCGGGCCGGCCTGGTCGACCGGGTGGTGGCCTACCTGGCGCCGACGCTGCTCGGCGCCGGCATCGCGTCGCTGGCAGGCACCGGCATCGGCACCCTTGCCGACCGCGTGCCGCTCGAGGTGACCGACGTGACGCGGTGCGGCCAGGACGTGCGGGTCACAGCCCGGCCGGTCCGCCCGACGACAGCGCAGGAGGCCTGATGTTCACCGGCATCGTGGAGGAGCTCGGCGAGGTGGCTGGGCTGGCCGACCTCGGTGACAGCGTCCGGCTGACGCTGCGGGGTCCCGTCGTCGTCGACGGCGCGGGGCACGGCGACTCGATCGCGGTCAACGGGGTGTGCCTGACCGTCGTCGAGTCCGGCACCGACACGTTCACCGCCGACGTGATGCGGGAGACCCTCGACCGCAGCTCCCTCGGCGCGCTGGTGGTGGGCGATCCGGTCAACCTCGAGCGCCCGATGCGGCTGGACGGGCGCCTCGGCGGCCACCTCGTCCAGGGCCACGTCGACGGCACCGGCACCATCGAGTCGCGCGACCGAAGCGAGCACTGGGAGGTCGTGCGCGTCTCGTTGCCCGCCGACCTGGCGCGGTACGTCGTGCACAAGGGCTCGATCACGGTCGACGGCGTCTCGCTCACCGTCGCCTCGGTCGACGACCGGTCGTTCACCGTCAGCCTGATCCCGACGACCCTCGAGATCACCACCCTCGGCCGCAAGCAGGTCGGTGACCTGGTCAACCTCGAGGTCGACGTCGTCGCCAAGTACGTCGAGCGGCTGCTCGCACCCGCCCCGTCCGCCCAGTCCCCGGAGGACCCCGCATGAGCGTGTTCACCGACCTGTACGAGGCCCACCTCACCATCGGTGGCCACGACATCACCTGGCGGGAGATCCTCGGCAACGCGTTCGGGCTGGCGTCTGCTGTCGGCGGCATGCGGCGGAAGGTGTGGGCCTGGCCGGTGGGGATCGTCGGCAACGTGCTGCTGTTCACGGTCTTCCTGTTCACCGCGACCGAGAGCGACCACGGCGGGAACCCGCTGTACGGCCAGGCGGGACGGCAGGTGTTCTTCGTGATCGTGTCGATCTACGGCTGGTGGCGCTGGTCGGAGAACCAGCGCAGTGGCTCCGGTGCGCCGG
The DNA here is from genome assembly GCA_030841195.1 of Actinomycetota bacterium. Lineage (GTDB taxonomy): Bacteria > Actinomycetota > Actinomycetes > JACCUZ01 > JACCUZ01 > JAVEDA01. Next base: position 2,518 of record JAVEDA010000478.1, read on the forward strand.
CTGTCGTGCCGCGCTGGGCGACCGGGCGGGAGCGTGCGGCGTACCTCGCGGCGGCTGCAGTTGGGGTGGTGGCCTGCTACTACGCGTTCCGGGCCATCGGCGCCGGCTTCCCGGCGGAGTGGTGGTTCTACCTCGCCGACGCCTGGATCTTCGTCGGCTCGATCGTGGCGACGTATGCCATGGCCCGCGGCTGGGTGGACTTCTGGCTCTGCTGGATCGCGGTCGACCTGGTCGGGGTGCCGCTGCTGCTGCACTCGCACTTCTACCCCTCCGCTGTCCTGTACGGCGTCTATGGGGTGTTCGTGATCTGGGGCTTCGTCACCTGGCTGAAGATTGCGCGCACCGAGGAGGCCAGGCTCGGCAATGCCGCGCGGCGGCAGAACGAGGTGCGGGCATGAGCGGGCCGGTCCGGCTGGACCCGATCGAGCGGGCGATCGCCGACATCGCGGGCGGCAAGGCCGTGGTCGTCGTGGACGACGAGAACCGCGAGAACGAGGGCGACATCGTTTTCGCCGCGGCGAAGGCCACCCCCGAGCTGCTGGCCTTCACGATCCGCTACACCTCCGGAGTGGTGTGCGTGCCGATGGAGGGCCGCGACCTGGACCGGCTCAAGCTGCCGCCGATGACCGCGGTGAACGAGGACCGCAAGCGCACGGCCTACGCCGTGTCGGTCGACGCCCGCGACGGCATCGACACCGGCATCTCGG
>JAVEDA010000481.1 GCA_030841195.1 Actinomycetota bacterium
GTCGGTCGTCGGGTCCTTCGGGGCCCGGGACCGGCGCCGTTGTCGTTCGCAGGCCGCCGCCGACCGCCGTACGAAAGAGAGAAGGACCCCGTGCTCGAAGCCCCCGCCGAGATGCTGGCCGAGCACGCCCGGGTGGAGCAGGAGCTCGCCGACCCGGCGGTGCACGGCGACCAGGCCAAGGCCCGGGCCCTGGGCAAGAGGTACGCCGAGCTGACCCCGGTCGTGGAGACCCACCGGGAGCTCCAGGAGCTGGCGGGCGACCTGGCCACGGCCCGCGAGCTCGCGGTCGACGACGAGTCGTTCCGGGCCGAGGTGCCGGTGATGGAGGCCCGACAGGCCGAGCTCGAGGCCCGGCTGCGGACGCTGCTGCTGCCCCGGGACGAGAACGACGGCAAGGACGTCATCCTCGAGATCAAGGCCGGGGAGGGCGGCGAGGAGTCGGCGCTGTTCGCCGGCGACCTGCTGCGGATGTACCTGCGCTACGCCGAGCGGGTGGGCTGGAAGACCGAGGTCATCGAGGCCACCGAGACCGACATGGGCGGCTACAAGGACGTCCAGCTCGCGGTGAAGTCGCGCGGCACACCCGCGCCCGGCGAGGGTGTCTGGTCCCGGCTCAAGTACGAGGGCGGCGTCCATCGGGTGCAGCGCGTGCCCGTCACCGAGTCCCAGGGCCGGATCCACACCAGCGCCGCGGGCGTGCTTGTGCTGCCCGAGGCCGAGGAGGTCGACGTCGAGATCGACCCCAACGACCTGCGGATCGACGTCTACCGCTCGTCCGGCCCGGGCGGCCAGAGCGTCAACACGACCGACTCGGCGGTGCGCATCACGCACGTCCAGACCGGCATCGTGGCCTCCTGCCAGAACGAGAAGTCCCAGCTGCAGAACCGGGAGCAGGCGATGCGCATCCTGCGGGCCCGGCTGCTGGCCGCCGCGCAGGATGCCGCCGACCAGGAGGCCTCGGACGCGCGCCGCAGCCAGGTGCGCACGGTCGACCGCTCGGAGCGGATCCGCACCTACAACTTCGCCGAGAACCGGATCGCCGACCACCGGGTCAACTTCAAGGCCTACAACCTCGACCAGGTCCTCGACGGCGACCTGGACGCCGTGGTGCAGGCGCTGGTCGACGCCGACACCGAGGCGAAGCTGGCCGCCGCGAGATGAGCCGCCCGCTGGCGGCCGCCGTGGCCGAGGCGACGGCCCGGCTGGAGTCGGCCGGGGTGCCGTCGGCCCGGTACGACGCCGAGGTGCTGGCCGCCCACTCACTCGGCGTCGACCGCCGGGACCTCTGGCGCCACGCCGCCGCCGGCGAGGAGTTCGAGGCGTACGTCGGTCGGCGGGCCGCCCGGGAGCCGCTGCAGCACATCACCGGCGTGGCCTGGTTCCGCCACCTCACCCTGCAGGTCGGTGCCGGTGTCTTCGTGCCGCGGCCGGAGACCGAGGTGGTGGTGGACCGCGTGCTGGCAGCGGTCCGCGGCCTCGACCGGCCTCGCATCGTCGACCTGTGTACCGGCTCGGGTGCGATCGCCCTCGCGGTGGCCACCGAGGCTGCCGGCAGCGAGGTGCACGCCGTGGAGCTCGACCCGGCCGCGCACGCCTGGGCCGTTCGCAACTGCGCCGGCTCGACCGTCGACCTGCGGCTGGGCGACATGGTGACGGCCTTCCCCGAGCTGGACGGCACCGTCGACGTGGTGGTGAGCAACCCGCCGTACATCCCGGAGGACGCCGTGATCCGCGACCCGGAGGTCGCCGCCCACGACCCGGCCGTGGCGCTGTGGTCCGGAGCCGACGGGCTGGACGCGATGCGGGTCGTCGAGCAGGTGGCGGCCCGGCTGCTGCGGCCCGGCGGCACCGTCGTCGCTGAGCACGCCGACCTGCAGGGAGCCGCCGCGCCCGCCGTGTTCGACGGCACCGGCCGGTGGCGGGACGTCGCCGACCACCGCGACCTGGCCGGCCGGGACCGCTACGTCACCGCCGTCCGGCGCGGTGCGACGATGGCCGAGGCGGAAAGGGTGGGCGGCTGATGGCCTGGATACGGCGCTACGACATGGCGGCGGCGACCGAGCGCCCGATCGGTCTCGACCTGGCCAAGGACGCCGTCCGCCGGGGCGAGCTGGTCGTGCTCCCCACCGACACGGTCTACGGCCTGGGCACCGACGCGTTCTCGCCGGACGCCGTCGGCGCGCTGCTGGCGGCCAAGGGCCGCGGCCGCGACATGCCGGTGCCGGTGCTGGTCGGCTCGCCCCGAACCCTCGACGGCATCGCCACCGGCCTGTCCCTGACGGCCCGTGACCTGGTCGAGGCGTTCTGGCCCGGTGGCCTGACCGTGGTCGCCACGGTGCAGCCGTCGCTGCAGTGGGACCTGGGCGATACCGGCGGCACCGTGGCGGTCCGGATGCCGCTGCACCCGGTCGCGATCGAGCTGCTGCAGGGCACCGGCCCGATGGCCGTGAGCAGCGCCAACATCTCCGGCCGGCCGCCGGCCACCACCTGCGACGAGGCGGTCGAGCAGCTCGGCGAGGTCGTCTCGGTCTACCTCGACGGCGGCCCGTCCGGCGAGCCCGTCCCGTCCACCATCGTCGACGTCACCGGCGCGACGCCGCGGGTGCTGCGGCTGGGGGCGGTCGATGCCGAGGCGCTCCGCTCGGTCGCGCCCGACCTGGTGGCCGAGCCGTACAGTGACGGGTCATGAGCGCGCGCGCCGAGCCGTCCGGGACGTTCTGGGGCCCGGACTTCGACGCCCTGCTGGCTCAGGACCCGGAGATCGCCGGCGTCGTGACCGGCGAGCTCGACCGCCTGCGGAGCGGGCTGCAGCTGATCGCCAGCGAGAACTTCACCTCGCCAGCAGTTCTTGCGGCTCTCGGCTCGACGCTGTCCAACAAGTACGCCGAGGGGTACCCCGGCCGGCGCTACTACGGCGGCTGCCAGGAGGTCGACCG